>JBOHWA010000673.1:0-3474 GCA_050735855.1 Binatia bacterium | reverse complement strand
GCACCAGCCGGACCTGCGCCCCGCAGTCGCGCAGCTCCCCGACCAGGCTCAAGCCGACCGCATGATCGAGGCCGCGGCACAGCGCGCAGGGCAGCGGCGTATCGCGCTGCAGCTCGACCGGGCCACCGTTGGCCGGCGACACGGTGCGCAGAAACGCCAGCGCGCGCTCGCGCGCCAGGTCGTTGCGATAGCCGAGCAGGATCAGATCGAAGAACGGGGCGGGCATCCGCTGACACAGTCTACCAGAGGCGACGTGTCACTCCAGCCCTTCCAGTGTTCCGTCCCCGACGGGACACTAGCGGCGCGCGAACCACAGATAGAACGGCAGCCCGGTGGCGGCGACCGCGAGGGCGATGGCGCACTCGGCCGGCCGGCCGATCAGCATGGCGACGGCGATGCCGGCGTTGGCGACCAGGTAGAGGGCCGGCACGACCGGGTAGCCCCAGGCGCGGTAGGGGCGCGGCCGCCGCGGTTGGCGCCGGCGCAGGGCGTAGAGGGCGGTGGTGTCGGCGATGGTGGCGAGGACGATGGCGAAGGTCGTGTAGTCGAGCACGCTCGGGAAGCGCTGCAGGACGACGATCAGGGCGACAGCGGTGAGCCCCTGGACGACGATCGCGACGTGCGGCGTCTGGTGGCGGGCGTGGACACCCTCGACGCCGGGGAAGAACAGCCCGTCGAGGGCCATGGCGTAGGCGATGCGCGGGCCGACCAGGATGGTGGCGTTCAGACAGCTGGCGATCGAGGCGAGGATCAGCACCGCGGCGATGCTGGCGCCGGCGCTGCCGAAGAAGACCTGCGCCGCGGCCTCACCGACCCGCCCGTTGCCGCGCAATTGATCGACCGGCAGGGCGTAGAGATAGGCGACGTTGACCACCAGGTAGATGGCGGTGCACAGGCCCAGGCCGACAAAGAGCGAGCCCGGCAGGCTGCGCGCCGGATCGCGGATCTCGCTGGCGACGTAGACCGATGCGTTCCAGCCCAGGTAGCTGAACAACACCGGCGACAGCGCCAGACCGAAGGCGGCCGGCGGGACGGAATCGAGCCCCGGGACGAGCGGCTGCAGGTGTGCCACACTGCCGCCGCCGAGCAGCGGGCCGACGACGGCCAGGCCGACCAACGCGATGACTTTGATCGCCGCCGTGACGTTGTTCACCCGCGCGCCGGCGCGCACGCCGACGTAGTTGATCGCCGAGGCGCCGGCGGTGAGCAGCACGGCGACCGCCACCTGCGCGCCGCGCTCGAGCGGCACGAAGTGCGCGAGCCCCTCGGCGAAGCCGACGGCCAGCGTCGCGACGGTGCCGGCATAGATGACGAAGAACGACAGCCAGCCGACCAGGAAGCCGGCCGCCGGGTGGTAGGCCTCGCGCAGGTAGACGTAGTCGCCGCCGGCGTGCGGGTACATGGCGCCGAGCTCGGCGTTGGCCAGCGCCCCGGCGAGCGACAACGCGCCGCCGACGATCCAGGCGGTGAGGATGAGGCCGGGGGACGGCAGGATCTCGGCGATGGTGCCGGGGGTGAGAAAGATGCCGACGCCGATGACCGACGAGACCACCAGCAGCGTGGCGTCGACGAACGACAGCTCGCGCCTGAGCCGGTCGCGCGGATGCCTGGACGGCTCGCGGTCGCCGTCGCGCCCTGCGTGTCTCGCGTTCGGCGTATCCGCCCCCCCACGGCCCATGCGCGAATCCGGCGGTTCAGTGCATGATCTTGGGGATGTCGGTCGCTTCTTCGATGACGCCGAAGCTCTCTTCGTAGCGGCGCAGGTTCTCCTGCAGGGCGCGCAGGATGCGCTTGGCATGCTCGGGCGAGGTGATGACCCGCGAGCGCAGCGTGGCGACCGCCGGCCCCTGCGCGGCGCGCTGCGGCTGCAGAAAGAGGAAGTCGAGGATGAACTCCTCCTTGCGATGGCTGATCATCATCAGGTTCGAGTACACCCCGGTGCCCTGATGCGGGTCGATCTGGATCGCGATCTGCTGATCGGGCGGCTTGGCACCCTTGTCGTCGTCGGCCATCTCACCTCCCGCGCTGCGCCATCGGGTTTCCCACAGGCAGCGGTCGGCCGCAAACGCGCGCCGGCTCAGCTGCTGGTCGGCGGGGCCCGCAGCGGCTCGTGGGCGCCGGCGCGGCGCAGGTTCTCCTGCACCAGCGGATCGCCGGGCTGCGCCCGGGCGACGCGTTGCATGTGCGTCTGCGCCTCATCCCAGGCGCCGTCGGCGGCGAGCAGGACGGCCAGCCGATGGCGCGCCGGGGTCATCTCGGGCTGCAGCTCGAGGGTGCGGCGCAGCAGCGCCAGCGCCAGTCCAGTCTGCTTGCGGCTCAGCATGCCGAGGGCGGCATTGTAGTTCGCCCGCGCGGCGGTCGGCGCCAGCGTCTGGGCGCGCTCCGGATTGAGGCGCAGGGCCTGGTCGTAGTGGCGCGCGGCCATCAGCCAGTTGCCCTGGCGGGCGTACAGCGCCGCCAGCTGGCGCTGCAGCGACCACCACTTGGGCTTGTACTTCACCGCCAGCTGCAGCGCCTCTTCGGCGCGCTCGTACTCCTCGCGCGCCTGGTACACGGTGCCGAGCTGTTGGTAGGCCGCGGCGACGACGCTGTCCTCGAGCAGCGCGGTGGCCGGAATCAGCACCCGCTCGGCGTCATCGTAGCGCCGCTGCGCGACGTACAGCGAGGAGAGCAGCACGCGCGGCGAGCCCTGTTTCGGATCGAGCGCGATCGACGCCTCCAGCGCCGTCATCGCCTCGTCAAGGCGCTTCTGCTGCGACAACGCATCGCCGTACGCATACTGCGCACGCCAGTTGTCGGGCGACTTGGCGACCGAATCGGCGGCCAGCAGCAGCGGATCCGCCATCACCTCGTTGCGCATCAGCGTGGCGACGCCGAGCAGCCCGATCCACACGACCGCCAGGGCGCCCGCCGCCTGCCAGAGGCCGCGCGCCGGGCGGTCGACGCGCTCGGCCAGGCGGCCGAGCAGATCGTAGCCGCCGACGATGATCAGCCAGGCCAGGCCGACGATCGGCAGATACATGCGCTGTTCGAAGGCCGCATCGCGCAGCGGCACGACCGACGAGCTCGGCGCCAGTGTGATGAAGAACCAGCCGATGCAGAAGGTGGCGAGGCGGTAGCGCCAGAAGGCGTAGATGCCGACGCCCACCGCCGCCAGCAGCACGGCGAGCGGACCGAGCACGTCGACCCGCCAGGGGCCGTCGACGAACGGCCAGCCGTAGTCGAAGCACTGCGCGGTCGGCAGCGCGAACAGCCGCACGTACCACAGGATCACCTTGAACTGGGTGAACAGGTAGCTGCGCCAATCGACCCCGACGCCCTCGGCCTGGAAGCCCGCGGTCGGAATGTACAGCCAGGCGCGCGGCACCGCGCCGACCAGCGTCTCCGAGTTGGGGAACAGATACGGGCTGGCCAGGATGACGCCGTAGCCGAGCGGCAGCACCAACATCGCCGCCAGGGCCGCCCAGCGCAGGC
>JBOHWA010000672.1:0-3896 GCA_050735855.1 Binatia bacterium | reverse complement strand
GCCCGCGTCGGGGCCGCGCCTGCTCGATCTGGCGCTGGCGCTGGCGCCCGGCGACGCGCCGCGCATCTACGCCCTGCACGTCAGCCGTCCGGCCGAGCGCGGCGCGCTCGGCGCCAACCTGCCGGAGGCGGCGGACGGCGCCCTCGATCCGCTCCTGGCGCGGGCGCGCGACCGCGGCGTCGCGGCGCAGCCGCTGCACGTGACCAGCCGCACGCCGGCCGATGCGATCGTCGATGCCGCCGCCGTGCACGACGCGCAGCTCATCGTCATGGGCTGGCACCAGCCGGTGTTCCGCCAGTCGGTGCTCGGCGGGACGCTCGACCGCGTCCTGCGCCGCAGCCCGGCCGACGTCGCGGTGCTGATCGACAAGGGCCTCCCCGAGACGCTGCAGCGCATCCTGCTGCCCTATGCCGGCACGCGCCACGATCGCCTGGCGCTGCGCCTGGCGACGCAGTTGGCGCGCCGCGCCGGTGCCGACCTCACCCTGCTGCACGTCGTGCGGCGCGACGGGGCCGGCCGGCGCCTGCCGGGCGCCGCGCGCCAGCTGCTCGACACCGAGGCGCCCGAGCCGCTCACCGGCCATCAGACGCGCGTGCTGGTGATCGAGTCCGATCGGCCGGTCGACGCGGTGCTTGCCGAGGCGGCGCGCTGCGACCTCACCGTGCTCGGCGTGGGCGAGGAGTGGGAGATCGGCCAGCAGCTCTTCGGCCTGCGCTCGGAACGCGTCGCGGTGGACAACCCGGCGTCGCTGCTGATCGTCCGAGCGGCGGAGACTGCGCAGCGCCGACTCACGGGCGGGACGATCAGGTTCCAGCAGGAGTTCGGGGCCTCTAAGGAAGAGGCTTCTGCCGGCGACGGGGAGGGGTGACGCGCTGGCCGGTAACTGCGCCGCGTGCGCTTGCGAGCGCCTGGGTGATCTCGCAAGCCACCGGCACGACCCGACTCACGGGTCCGATGCCCTGGGTTGCACGACGAGCAAGCCGGATATCGTGCTGCTCGTCTCACCGAAGGAGACGCTAGCGCTCTTGATGCCGGCGAACTGACGCAGGGAAATATTCACGGCCCATTGCGGAGCGGCAGCGCTCGACAGCTGGTTCGTGAGCAGCGCTTCTTGGACCCCGAAGAGAGAAGCGCTCTCCCAGAAGAGGATGTAGAAGTGATTGTCCCGTCCGATGGAGAAGGTAGTCCGGTTCTCTTGTCGCCGACTAGGCTTCGTATCCTTGATCCCGCGCGAGAAGGAGGGTTCGACAATTCGCGGACCTACTTGTATCGCATTGTCGCATTTCGGCCCGAGTCCCGTGGCAACCTGGGGCACCAGCAGCGGAACCGTCACCTTGCCCACTCCCGGGCGTCGCGCTTCCGCGTTGTGAAAGCACAAGAGCGCAGTCAGGTATTTCCGCTCGTCTTCGCTCTTGGCCAGGTCTGACTTGTTCGTCCCGTTGATCCGCAGCAATCCGCGATTGACGGGATCACCTGGGAACAGCGGATATCCGATCGCAGCCAGGATCGAAGCGGGCTGACCAAGGATCTCGTACGCCTCGTCCAGGGAGAATACGTAGCTCTTGAACACCGACGCGGACGCGCCTTGCTTGGCAGGCTCGGATCGAGTCTCGAAGAATCCCACAGAGTCCGACACGCGAATCTCGTACTTTTCCGGATCGAAGCGGTAGCCGTCGACGCGGGGCGTAGAGGCGTTGGCGGCCAGTTGGACGCGACAGACTCCGGGCGCGACGCTCGACCACCCCTTGCCCTCGTCCGGACACTGATCGTCGGCACGCGAAGGAATCGAGAGCAGAATCGAAGCTGCGACGAATACCCATGCTTTCACGGGGTCCCCTTGGCCTTCAGGTCGTTGCCAACGAGAATCAGCAGGTTGGCGGGCGTATCAGACGCCGCTGCGGCGCTCTCGATCTCTACGACTTCGATCGTATGAAGCGGCGCATCCTCGTCAAGACTGTCCGTAATGTCCAACTTGTCGTTAGTCGGCCCCTCGTATTCGATCCCCCTCACCCTGAACGGGAGTCCATCCACTCGGAGTGAGATGTCACCGCCGATCCTGAGGGTTTGCCTGCTGAGAAGGTAGCAGTGGACTCGTTGCTTCTTCTTGTCGGCAAGGAACTTGAACGAGTGGATGTCCCTCACGCCGTCCTTCTTCAGCTCGAACGAATACGTGTATCCTGAGTCGATGAGCGCGAAGAAGGGTCTGACCATTTTGTCGATCTCGTTGATGCGAGGATCCGAAACGAGGACCCCCTCCACGGCGACCTTGACCTGCTGCTGGAACGCTTCTTTCTGCCGGTTCGAAATCGACTCCATGACCTGGGAATCGAAAGTCGCAATGAAATGCCCGAAGGCGCCCCAGATCATTGTGGCGCCAGCACCCAGAACAGCGCAGATCGCAAGCACGGCGCCCGCGATCTTGCCCCACTTCTCGAGCCAATCCTTGGCTTGCAGCCACATGCAGGACGCCTGTAGCAAACTCGCACCGGGCGGTCGACCGAGTTGCATCGCGCCGCCGGGGCGATCATGCGCGCCCAGCGGCGCAAGCTGTCGGCGGACAGGTAGGTCGATGCCGGGTGCCGGGGCCGAGCTGGTCGAGCACTTGAAGCGCGTCGGCGGTGGTGATGAATCCGCAGCGCGACGTTGCCGGGCAGGCCGAGGCTGAGTGAGCGCAGCACCGGCGAGATGCGGGCCCAAGTCTTGGCGAACAGTGTGGGGACCCAGCAGAGCCCCATGAAGGCCGCGAGAGAGGACAGTGATCTCGGCCACCCACACCACCGCGATTCCGTTCAGCAACACGCCCCAGCGCCCCAGGCTCCACGGCACCCTCCATAACCCCCCGGCGCCGAGGGCCCGGTGATCCGTCGGCTATTCGCGCACGCCGACGCCGAAGACGAAGTCGCCGAAGCAGCGATGCGCGAAGCGATCGGCGACGCGCAGGCCCTGGCGCTCGAGCTCGGCGATGAACGTCTCGCCGCTGAAGCGGTCGTGCGTCGGGTGCTCGAGGAACGTGCGATAGCTCCAGCGCTGCAGCGCGTGCAACGTCACTTCCTCGAAGAAGAAGCGGCCGCCGGGGCGCAGCACGCGGCGCACCTCGCGCACCGCGGCGCGCCAGTCGGGTACGTGGTGGACGATGGCGAAGTCGAAGACGGCGTCGAAGGCGGCGTCCGGCGCGTCGATGGCGGTGGCGTCGCCGACGGCGAGCTGTAACCGATCGGCCGGGTAGTCGCGCAGCCGGCGGCGCGCCCGCGCCACCATATCGTCGTCGAGATCGAAGGCCTGCACGCTGGCGGCGCCGAAGCGCTCGAAGATGAGCTCGGTGCCGACGCCGCGGCCGCAGCCGATCTCGAGCACCCGCGCGCCGGTCGTGCGGCCGCCGAGCTGCTCCAGCAGCGCGGCCTCGCGGCGCTGCGCGGCGGAGCGGAAGGGATTGTTCATCAACAGTTTCTCGATGCGGTTGAGCTTCATGGCCTGTTCTCTACGCCACCGGCGGCGGCAGGGCTTGAACAAACGTGCTGCCGCGCGCCAGCGCCGACGGCGGGATGCCGAACATGCGCCGGAAGGTGCGGCTGAGATGGGCCGAGTCGGCGAAGCCGGCGGCGTGCGCCGCCGTGGTCAGCGACGCGCCGCCCGACACCGCGCGCACGGCGGCGATCAGGCGGGTCCACAGAATGTAGCGCCGCACCGGCACCCCGGTGGCGGCGCGGAACAGGTGCGCGAAGCGGCCGAGCGACAGGCCGCCGTCGGCGGCCAACGCGGTCGCCGACCAGGCATCGCCGGGCGCGCCATGGAGGCGGGCGAGGGCACGCGCGACGCGCGGCTCGACGACGGGCGCCACGACGGCGGCCGGTGCGAGGGCGTCGATCAGACGATCGCCGGCGGCGGCGAGCCCACCG
>JBOHWA010000671.1:0-2445 GCA_050735855.1 Binatia bacterium | reverse complement strand
CCCGGCGCCGAGGGACCGGCGCCCTCAAGCCCGAGCGCCGTCCCGGCAAAGCGCCCGAGCTCGTCGATGGCCTTCGCGGCGGGGACGACGTCGCCGCCCGAGAGCAGGGCTTCGCACCAGTCGAGGGCGAGGTCGGCGCGCGACGGCGCGGCGGCGTCGAGCAGCTCGATGGCGCGGCCGAGCAGGCTCGCGGCAAGTGGCACGTCGTCGCGGGCCAGGGCGCGGCGACCGGCGGCCGCGAGACGGGCGGCGGCGCGCTCGCCGAGGCTGGTTCCCTTGTCGTCGAGCGGGCCGAGTTCACGCAGCAGCAGGTGCGCCTGCTCGAGATGCCAGCCGATAGTCTCGTCGTGCTCGGCGGCCTCGCCGACCTGCGCCTCGATCCAGTCGGCCAGCCGGCCGTGCAGCTCGGCGCGCGTGCCCTTCAGCAGGCGCCGGTAGGCCGCGTCGCGGATCAGCACGTGGTGGAAGCGCAGCACCGGTTCGCCGAGCAGCCAGCCGCTGTCGGGCTCGATCAATTCGCTGCGCTTCAGGGACTCCAGCCGCGCGCCCAGGTCGCCGCCGTCGTGCGGCAGCAGCGCCGCCACCGCGCTGCGCGAGAAGTGGCGGCCGACCACCGCGGCGCGTTCGAGCACGCTGCGCTCGTCGGGCAGCAGCCGCTCGATGCGCGCCGCGAGCAGCGCCTGGATGGTCGGCGGCATCTCCAGGGCGGCCAGGCCGGCGCCGGTCGTCCAGCGCTCGCCCTGCTTGGTGAGCGCGCCCTCCTGCACCAGCATGCGCACCAGCTCGCCGACGAACAGCGGGTTGCCCTCGCTGGTGGCGAGCACCTTGGCCGCCACGGCGGCGGGCAGGTCGGCGGCGCCGATGACGTTGGCGGCGAGGCGCATTGCCGCACCGGCGTCGAGGCCCGAGAGCGTGACCACGTCGGCGACCAGCCCGCCGGCGACCGCCAGCGAGGAGCGCAGCGCGCGCAGCTCGGGGCGCGCGCCGACCAGCACAAAGAGCGGGACGCCGGCGCCCCACTGCACCAGGTGCTCGACCAGATCGAGCAGCAGCGGCTCGGCCCAGTGCAGGTCGTCGATCACCAGCACCACGGGCCGCGCCCGCGCGACGCCGCCGAGGAATCGGCGCACGACGAAGAAGGTCTCCTCCGGCGACGCCGGCGAGCCGCTCAGCAGCGCGGCGATGCCGGCGGCGATGCGCCCGCCCTCCCCGTCATCGGCGGGCAAGGCGGCGTCGATCGCCGCGCGCATCGCCTCTGGGCTGGCGCCATCCTCGACCGCGAGGAGCCGCCGAAACGCCACGGCCAGCGGCGCAAAGGTGGCCGCGCCGGCCGCGTCGCAGTGCGCCGCGACCACGGTCGCCGCGTCGCCACGCCGGCGCGCGAACTCGTCGATCAGGCGCGACTTCCCCAACCCCGGTGAACCGAGCAGCACCCCCAGCGCCGCCTGCGGCGTACCGGTCGCCCGTTCGTACACGGCGGTGAGGCGGGCCAGCTCCTCGTCGCGGCCGACGAACGCCAGCGCCGCCGTGCCCTGCGGCCGCTCGAGCGAGTCGACGCGGTAGGCCCGCACCGGCTGGGCGCGGCCCTTGAGGGTGAAGCGGCCGAGCGGCGCCAGGGTGACCAGCGCGGCGACCAGGCGCTGGGTCGACTCGCCGATCACCACCTCGCCGTCGCCCGCCTCCTGCTGCAGGCGCGCGGCGATGTTGACCGGATCGCCGACGACGTCGGTGTTGTCGGCGCTGACCACGACCTCGCCGGTGTTGAGCGCGACGCGCAGGCCGATGGCGCCGACGGCGGCCGCCGTCTGCTGGGCGAGATCGCGGAAGGCGCGCTGCATGGCCACGCCCGCGCGCACCGCGCGCATGGCGTCGTCCTCGGCCACGCGCGGCACGCCGAAGGCGGCCATCACGCCGTCGCCGAGCAGCTTCACCACCGTCCCGCCGTGCGCCTGCACCGCACCACGCATCGCCCCGTAGTAGCGCTCCATGAAGACGGTCACCGATTCGGGGTCGAGACGCTCGTGCAGCGATGTCGATCCGGCGAGATCGGCGAACAGAATGGTGACCACCTTGCGCGCGCCGGCTGAGGGACCGGCATCGGGGGTGCGCGCGCCTGGGGTCGCGGACGTGCGATCGCCGCCCGCCCCGGCCGCCGCGATCTGCGCCCCGCATTCGCCGCAGAAGTTTTCGCCGGGCTCGTTCGCGGCGCCGCAGGCCGGACACGCCACGGCCAACCGCACACCGCAGGCGGCGCAGAACTTCCGCCCGTCGCGGTTCTCTCCGCCGCACTCAGCGCAGCGCACGCGATCGCCTTCGCACCGGTGCACGGTAACAACCCGGCTATCGGATCACTAGCGCTGGTTGGCGAGCCGGGGAGCGATCGCTCGCGCCGAGCACGCACTCGGTGCTGGGAGATACTCTCTTTGGCGTCAAGCCGCCTGCGGG
>JBOHWA010000670.1:0-6559 GCA_050735855.1 Binatia bacterium | reverse complement strand
GGGCGCCGGGCCCTCGGCGCCGTGTCGGCGACGATCACCCCGCCCGCCCCCGGCGCCGAGAGCCCGGCGCCCTCCACGTCAGCGCTTCTTGCGCGGTGCGGTGCGGCGCGCGGCACGCGAGGCGGCGACGCGCGGCGTCGGCAGCAGGCCGTCGGTGGGAATGCTTTTGAACGCGCAGTAGCGCTCGATGCCGGCGCGGCCGAGCTCGAAGGCGAGCTCGAAGACCAGCGCGTCGTCGCTGCGCCCGACGCCGGGCAGCCAATCGGGGATCACGTCGAGCGGGTCCATGTAGTAGAGCATCGCCACCGCCAGCAGACTTACCGTGTGATAGGGGATCTGCGGGCAGAGTTCGCTGGCGTGATCGTCGAGCAGGCGCGCCGCGAGCTCGAGCTGGCGCAGCAAACGCGGTCGCTCACGCAGCTCCTGGCGCCCGCGTTCAACGGTGAGCTGTACCTGCTCGACCAGGGTCTCGACGTCGCCCGGGGCGATCTCGGCTGACTTCTCGCGCAGGTACGCGGTGAAGTCGCGCGACTGCAGCAGCGGGGTTGAGCGCGGCGGACGGCGGGCACGTGAGCGCGTGGGCGGCATGCGGCGCACGTAACGACGAAATCACCGCGCCCGTCAAGCCCGCGGACGGCGCGACGCGGTTCGCTTCGGCAGCCAAGAACGGGCGGCTCGCCCGTTCTCGATGCGCGGCGCGCAGCGCCGCCTCCGTTTGATGACGGGCCGCCTACGCAGCACGTTGCACCGCGCAGAGTAGGCCCATCTCCGACCAGCGCTGGAACCACGGCGCGACCGCGGCGGGATCGTGCCCCTCGCCGGCGAGTTGCGCGGCGGCGCCGCCGAGCCGCGCGCCGTCGAGCAGCAGCGTCAGCGCGCGCGCCTCGGCAGCGTCGAGCGAGGCGCAGGCGACCGCAAACCCACGCCGGTAGACCAGCACATGGTCGGGCTGCGCGAGATCGATGTCGATGGCCTCGATCGGCGTCGCGCGCGCCTCCCACAGGGCGCGCAGCGACCACGGCGACTGCCGCACCGCCACCGAGGGTTGGAAGCACAGGCGCGCACCGGCCCACTCGTCGAGTGTCCATTCGGCCAGGGACGCGGGGTCGAACGACGCCGCGTGCCGCGCGTGGAAGGCTTCGACCACGCACCACTCGAGCGCCGCGAGATCGGCCAGGAAGGGATACTCGCGCGCCAGCGGGTCGACGGCGAGTTGGGCGGGCAGTTCGGCGCCGACAGCGTTGATGTTGTAGGAAGCCGGGCGCGCCGCGCCGCCGTAGCGCTGCACCAGGGCGGCGAAGCGTCGCACCCCGACCAGGTGGGCGACGGCGGGGAACTGCTCGCGCAACGCGTCCTCGAGGCGGGCCGGATAGCCGCCGGCGTAGATCGCCAGACGCTCGGCCGGGCGGACGCCAACGGGCAGCGCCAGCCAGGGCGCCAGCGCGGCGCTGGCCTCAGGCGGCGGGCCGAGAACGGACGCCGCCATCCATTGCTGCACCTCGCGCAGGGTCGGGGTAGCGGGCCGAATGCGTCGTGTCATCGTCTGCTCCTGCCGCGCCGGCCTCGGCGCGCGCCCGTTCGGCCTCGGCGCACAGGCGCGCGAAGGACGGGATCTCGGCGTCCCACTCGACCAGCGTCGACACCGCGCCAAAGCGCGCCACGGCGCGCCGATAGAGGCGCCACACGTCGTCGTGCACCGGCGCGCTGTGGGTGTCGAAGAGGTGGGTACCCATGTCGGTGAATCCGGCCAGGTGGATCTGCGCGACGCGCGCCGGCGGCAGCGCGTCGAGGTAGGCGTCTGGATCGAAGCCCAGGTTGCGCCCGCTGACGTAGACGTTGTTGACATCGAGCAGAATGCCGCAGTCGGCCTTCGCCACCAGCGCCGCGAGAAACTCCCACTCGCGCATGGTCGAGTGGCGGAAGGCGACGTACGCCGACGGATTCTCCAGCGCGATGCGCCGGCCGAGGGCGTCCTGCACCGCGCCGACACGCGCCGCGACATGCGCCAGCGCCTCCTCGGTATAGGGCACCGGCAGCAGATCGTAGAGCGGCCGGCCGCCGACCCCGCTCCAGCACAGGTGGTCGGTGACCAGATCCGGCTCGATGCGATCGCAGAGCGCCCGCAGGCGATCCAGGTAGGCGCGGTCGAGCGCATCGGTCGAACCGATCGACAGCGCCACGCCGTGCAGCGCCACGCGATGATCGCGCCGCACCCGTTCGAGCACGTGCAGCGGGCGCCCGCCGCTGTCGAGATAGTTCTCGGTGATCGCCTCGAACCAATCGCTGCGCGCGCGCTGGTCGCTGCGCGCGCGCTGGTCGCTGCGCGCCGGCTGGTCGCTGCGCGCCGGCTGGTCGAGGATGTCCTCGTAGTGCTCGGCGCGCAGGCCGACGCCGTAGCCCAACTGCGGCCAGATCGACGTCGACATGCGCGCACGCCCTCCGAGCACTGGTCTTACTTGTCCGGCGTCAGGCGGCCGCCCTCCATCTTGAGGCAGGCCTCCTTGCTGTCGGTCTCGACGAAGCCCTGTCCCTTGCAGGCGTTCTTGCCGGCGCAGCCGTGCCCCGCGCCCGCGCAGGCGCTGCTGCTCTTGCACTTGTTTGCGCCGTAGCACTTCACCTTCTCGTCGGCCGCCTGCGCGCTGGCGCTCAGGCCCAGCGCCCCGACCGTCAACAGACCGGCGACCGCCGCCATCAGCACCTTGTTCGTCGTCTTCGAAGCCATGTTCCTGTCCTCCTTGGGGTTGGTCCGGCAACGCGCCGGGTTCTTGCACGTGAGATGCGGGCGGGCGGCGGTGGTTTCATCGCCACGGTGCGCCGGTGCGCGGAGCTACGCGGAAGCCTGCGCGCGCGATCGTCATCGAGACGGCGGCGCACCATCCGGCGATTGCGGTTCGTGCCGGTGCCGGGCATTGTCGCGCGGCCGGCGGATCGGAGAGGGGAGCCGATGCCATTTCCCGCGGATGAAGGGCTCGAGTGGTTGGAGGCTGACGGCCTGGGCGGGTTCGCCTCGGGGACCGTGGCGGGCACGCGCACGCGCCGCTATCACGCGCTGCTGTTGGCGGCGGCCACTCCGCCGACCGGCCGCATGGTCCTGGTCAATGGCTTCGACGCCTGGGTGCAGACACCCAGCGGGCAGTATGCCGTCAGCTCGCAACGCTACGCGCCGCAGACGACCTACCCGGACGGGGCCTGGAAGATCACCGCCTTCGGCGCCGAGCCCTGGCCGCGCTGGCGCCTGCGCCTCGACGACGGCAGCGAGATCGAGCAGGAGATCTTCGTCCCGCACGGCAGCGCCGCGGTCGCCGTCACCTGGCGCCTGGTGGCGCCGCGCCCGGGGGCGGTGCTGCGCCTGCGCCCGTTTCTCTCCGGGCGCGACTACCATGCACTGCACCGCGAGAACGCCGACTTCCAGTTCGCCGCCGAGGGCGGCGACGGCCGGCTGGTGTGGCGCCCGTACCCCGGTGTGCCGGCGGTGCTGTCGCTGGCCAACGCGCACTATGCGCCCGACCCAACCTGGTACCGCAACTTCCTTTACAAGGAGGAGCTGGCGCGCGGTCTCGACGCCACCGAGGACCTCGCCTCGCCCGGCACGCTGACCTGGGATCTCTCCGCCGCTGAGGCGGTGTGGATCCTGGCCGCCGAGCGCGACGGCGCTTTCCCGATCGCGGCCCAGGCCGCGGCGCCCGACGTCGTCGCCACCTGGCGCGACCGCGAGCGCCAGCGCCGCACGGCCGCGAGCCGTCTGGCCCGTGCAGCGGACGCGTACCTGGTGGCGCGCCAGGGCGGGCGCACGATCATCGCCGGCTATCCGTGGTTCACCGACTGGGGCCGCGATACGTTCATCGCGCTGCGCGGCCTCTGCCTGGCCGGCGGGCGTCTGCACGACGCGCGCGACATCCTGGTGGCGTGGGCGGCCACCGTCTCGCAGGGCATGCTGCCCAACCGCTTCCCGGACCACGGCGCAGCGCCCGAGTTCAACTCCGTCGACGCATCGCTCTGGTACATCGTCGCCGTCCACGACTTCCTCACCGCCGCCGCCGCGCAGGCGCTCGCGGTGACGCCCGCCGACACGGCGGCGCTGCATGCCGCGGTCGATGCCATCCTCGCCGGCTACTCCGCCGGCACCCGCTTCGGCATCCGCTGCGATGCCGATGGCCTGCTCGCCGCCGGCGAGCCCGGCGTGCAGCTCACCTGGATGGACGCCAAAGTCGGCGACTGGGTGGTGACGCCGCGCATCGGCAAGCCGGTCGAGATCCAGGCGCTATGGCTCAACGCCCTGGCGATCGGCGGCCAGCGTTCGACGACCTGGGCCGAGGGGCTGGCGCGCGGCCGCACCGCCTTCGCGGCGCGCTTCTGGAACGCGGCGCGCGGCTGCCTGTTCGACGTCGTCGACTGCGACCACGCCGCCGGTACCGCCGACGCCGCGCTGCGCCCGAACCAGATCCTCGCCGTCGGCGGCCTGCCGCTGGCCCTGCTCGACGGCGAGCGCGCCCGGCGCGTCGTCGACCTCGTCGAACAGCAGCTCTGGACCCCGCTCGGCCTGCGCACGCTGGCCCCCGGCGAGCCGGGCTATGTCGGCCGCTACCAGGGCGACGCGCGCAGCCGCGACGGCTGTTACCACCAGGGCACCGCCTGGCCCTGGCTGCTCGGCCCCTTTGTCGACGCCTGGCTGCGCGTGCGCGACAACACGCCGGACGTCAGAGCCGAAGCGCGCCGGCGCTTTCTCGCGCCGCTGCGCGACCACCTCGACCGCGCCGGCCTCGGCCACGTCTCCGAGATCGCCGACGGCGACGCGCCGCACACGCCGCGCGGCTGCCCCTTCCAAGCATGGTCGGTCGGCGCAGCCCTGCGCCTCGAGCGCCTGCTGGACGAACCCGGATAGGACTCACCGCGCAGGCGCGGAGTCGGCTGCTGCCCGCTCACCCACCTCGCCCTGCAGCGCCTCGTCGAGCAGCGTGCGCAGGGCCTGGCGGGCGCGGTGCAGGCGGATCTTCACCGCGTTGGGCGTCAGCCCGAGCAGCTCGGCCACCTCGCCGTTGTCGAGGTCCTCGATGTCGCGCATCAGCAATACCGTGCGGTAGCTCTCCGGCAGGCGATCGATGCAGCGCCGCACCACGGCGCGCGTCTCGCGCTGCTCGAGCAACTCGTCGCTCGCCGCCGCCGGGCGGCCCAGCTCGTCGGCCCAGTGGCCGTCCGCGGCGAAGCGCGGCAGCAACTCGTCGATCGGCTGCTCGGCGCGCTGGCGGCGGCTGCGGAGGCGCATCAGCGCCGCGTTCACCACGATGCGGTGCAGCCAGGTCGACAACTTCGAGCCGCCATGGAACGAACCGATGCTCCTGAAGGCAGACAGCATCGCGTCCTGCAGCGCGTCGCGCCCATCGTCCTCGTTGCGCAGCATGCGCTGCGCCACCGCCAGCAGCCGGCCGCCGTACGCCGCAAGCAGCTCCGCGAAGGCGGCATCCTCGCCGGCGCGCAAGCGCTCGAGCAGTTGCGCTTCGCCCCCCAGCGCCGCGCGCACCGGCCTCGCCTGCGGCACCTCGACAGGCTCGGTCCGCAGCATTTCGGAGAGGAAGCCCGAGCAGGCGCTCAGCAGCGCCCCCTGCCGGCGCAGGTCACGCAGATGGGTGACGGCCGCGGCGTCGGCGAATGTCACGCCGGCCAGATCGACGAGCGGCGTCATCCCCGCCGCCAGGCAGGGTTGCAGCGCGGCATCGAATTCGCCACTGGTCGTGTCGGTGAGCCGCCCCTCGAAGCGGAAGCGGACAACGGATTCATTGCGGGAGAGCTCTGTGATTCGCATCATAGTGCTCTCATGCAAGGGCAAGCTGCGTGCCACGCCATGCGAGGCGCCCAGCCCAGGCAAAGCGCCCGTGTCCCACGAACCGCACCGGATTTCGTGGCCTGCAGCCCGCGACCCGTCGCGGATCCGCGAAGACGCGTCGCGGGCATACCGGATGCTCGGCTTTGCCCATAAGAGCGAAAGCCGACCACGGATTACGCGGCTTGACGGATTTCACGGAGAGAACTCTCAGAAGATCCGTTTCCTCGGCAGTGCGCAATGTCCGCCTCGCCCGCCAAGCCGCTCGCGTGGGGAGCCGCCCGCGGGGGCGGCTCCCCACGCGCACCATCGGTGCGCCCCTACTTCACCGTGCCGCCCTTGGCGACGCAGTCGGCGGCCGAGATGGCGATCCACCCCTTGCCCTTGCAGTCGTTCTTGCCGGAGCAGGCGTTGCGCTCGCTCTTGCACGAGCTCTGCCCCTTGCAGGCGTTGGCGCCCTCGCAATGCACCTTGGCCGCCAACCCGTCGCGATACGCCTGCGCCTCCGCCCCGGCGGCGACGAACAGTGCGGCCACTGCGGTCGCGATCAATGCCCCTGTGACGTGTTTGTTCATGCGATCCTCCCGTCCCTGGGATGCGCGCGGGGTGCCGCCGTGTCACGGCGGCCGCGCGGTGCGGCGTCGGCG
Source organism: Binatia bacterium (assembly GCA_050735855.1). Taxonomy (GTDB): domain Bacteria; phylum Desulfobacterota; class Binatia; order HRBIN30; family CADEER01; genus JBOHWA01. The sequence goes on along the minus strand of JBOHWA010000670.1, from coordinate 94 downwards.
ACGACACCGGCGGCGCCGCCAACACGGCGCAGGCGACCACCACGCGCCGAGCGCGACCGCGCGCGGCTCAGCGTGGCGTCGGGCTGGCTCACGA
>JBOHWA010000669.1:0-6107 GCA_050735855.1 Binatia bacterium | reverse complement strand
GGCATGGGCGGCGCGCGCCCCGCGTGAGCGCAGCGAGATCCTGCGCCGCGCCTTCGAGCTGATGCTGGCGCGCGCCGACGCCCTGGCCGAGCTCATCGTGCGCGAGAACGGCAAGCCGATCGCCGAGGCGCGCGGCGAGGTCGCCTACGCGGCCGAGTTCTTCCGCTGGTACGCCGAGGAGGCCGTGCGGCTCGACGGCCGCCTGGCCACCGCTCCCGGCGGCAGCAACCGCATCCTGGTGCTGCACCAGCCGATCGGGGTCGCGCTGCTGATCACGCCGTGGAACTTCCCCGCCGCCATGGCGACGCGCAAAATCGGCCCGGCGCTGGCCGCCGGCTGCGCCGTGGTGCTCAAGCCGGCGAGCGAGACGCCGCTGACCGCGCTCGCCGTCGCCGCCCTGCTGGCCGAGGCCGGCGTGCCGCCCGGCGTGGTCAACGTCGTCCCCACCACCCGCCACGCTGCGCTGGTCGCCGCGCTGCTGCAGGACAGCCGGGTGCGCAAGCTGTCCTTCACCGGCTCGACCGAGGTCGGCCGCCTGCTGCTCGCCCAGGCCGCGGCGCGGGTGGTGAACTGTGCGATGGAGCTGGGCGGCAACGCGCCGTTCATCGTCTTCGCCGACGCCGACCTCGACGCCGCCGTCGCCGGCGCCCTGATCGCCAAGCTGCGCCACAACGGCGAGGCCTGCACCGCCGCCAACCGCTTCTACGTCGAGGCGCCGGTGGCCGACGCTTTCGCGCAGAAGCTCACCGCCGCCATGGCGGGGCTGCGCGTCGGCAACGGCCTCGACCCCAGCGTGCGCATCGGCCCGCTGGTCGATGCCAGGACGCGCCACAAGGTCGCCCGCCTGGTCGACACCGCCGTCGCCGCCGGCGCCCGCCTGCGCACCGGCGGCGTGCTGCCCGACGGGCCCGGCTTCTTCTATCCGCCCACCGTGCTCGACCGCGTCGCCCCCGACTCCCCCATTCTCGCCGAGGAGATCTTCGGCCCGGTCGCCCCGCTGGTCACCTTCCACACCACCGACGAGGTTGTCGCCCAGGCCAACGCCACCGAACACGGCCTGGTCTCCTACCTCTACACGCGCGACCTCAGCCGCGGCCTGCACATCGCCGAACGGCTCGAATCGGGCATGGTCGGCCTCAATCGCGGCCTGGTCTCCGATCCTGCAGCCCCGTTCGGCGGCATGAAGCAGAGCGGCCTCGGCCGCGAAGGCGGCCACGAGGGCCTGCTGGCCTACACCGAGACCAAGTACATCGCGGTCGACTGGTAGCCATTTGCAGCTCGGCCGGGCGCGCCGGCGTGATCGGCGCTCGGCGGCGACCGTGACGTCGCCTCACACGGCCCAGGCACGCCCGGCGCACTCCCATCCGTTGTGACGGACGAAATATCCGCCCGGCGCTGCCAGCCCGTGGGGCGAATTATTTCCTTGTGACCTCACACGGAAAACTTGACAGACCAGGAACGGACAGATATCCGTCATAACGGATGAACGTTCCAGCCCACACCGCGGCGAGCTGTTGTTGTTGTCGCCTGGCCCGGGAGGGCGCTCGCGCCTGTGGGTGCGCCGCGGCAGTCGACCTCGACTGAACCGCGGCGGAGTTCAAGCCCCCTCAGGCCCGGGTGATCCCCCCACCCGGGCCTTGCTGGGTCCGGGGCCCGACGGCGGGCCCCGGTCCCCCCGCTCTAATTGAAGATCAACGCGGCGCGAGCTGCCAGGAGGATGCGATGGCAAAGGGTTGGAAGCGAACGGGAATGATGACCGGCTGTGTGGTCGCTGCCGCGGCGAGCGCACTGGCCGGCATGTTGCTGGCGGCGCCGGGCGCGGCGCAGGCGGACGAGCAGACGATCCTCAACGTCTCGTACGATCCGACGCGCGAGCTCTACAAGGACGTCAACGCGCAGTTCAGCGCCCAGTGGAAGGCCAAGACCGGCAACGAAGTGGAGATCAAGCAGTCGCACGGCGGCTCGGGCACGCAGGCGCGCTCGGTCATCGACGGGCTCGACGCCGATGTGCTGACGCTGGCGCTGTACCCGGACATGGACGCGGTGCGCAAGGTCGGCCTGGTCAACGACGACTGGCAGAGCCGCTATCCGCACAACGCGGTGCCGTTCACCAGCACGGTCGTCTTCGCCGTGCGCACGGGCAACCCGAAGCACATCAAGGACTGGCCCGACCTGGTGCAACCCGGGGTCGAGATCATCACCCCCAACCCGAAGACCTCCGGCAACGGCAAGCTGAGCTTCCTGGCGGCCTGGGGATCGGTGACCGAGCGCGGCGGCAGCGAGGAGCAGGCGAAGGAGTTCGTCACCAAGCTCTACCAGCAGGCGCCGGTGCTCGACTCGGGCGCGCGCGGCTCGACCATCACCTTCGCCGAGAAGCAGATCGGCGACGTGCAACTCACCTGGGAGAACGAAGCGCACCTGATGGTCGAGGAGCATCCCGGCGAGATCGAGATCGTCTATCCGCCGATCAGCTTCCTCGCCGAGCCGCCGGTGGCGGTGGTCGACGTCAACGCGCGCCGCAAGGGGACCACCGAGGTGGCGACCGCATACCTCGCCTTCCTCTTCACACCGGAAGGGCAGGAGATCGGCGCCAAGCACTTCTACCGTCCGTACGACGCGAGCATCCTGCAGCGCCATGCGGCGACGTTCCCCAATCTGACCCTCTTCCCGATCACGGCCGTGGCCAAGGACTGGACCGATGCCAATGCCAAGTTTTTCAACGATGGCAAGATCTTCGACAGCATCTACGGAAGGAAGTAGACCGATGCACCCCACCTATTTCGATATCGAGATGCTCAGCGCCCGCGCTGCCGCGGAGGCGGTGGATCGCCCTGCCGAGATGCCCCTGTTGGGGCTGCTCACCGGCATGGGGCTGGCGCTCTGCCTGTGGTCGGCGATCGCCGCCCTCGTCTGGGCGCTGGTCGCCTGAGCTCGCCAGCGGGCGCGAAGCCGATGAACGACGTCAACCGCCGCATCCTGCCGGGCTTCGGCCTCAGCCTCGGCTACACGACGCTCTACATGAGCCTGCTTGTCCTCATCCCGCTGTCGGCGTGCTTCCTCAAGGCCTCGTCGCTGACCTTCGACGAGTTCGTCAGCGCCGTGTGGTCGGAGCGGGCCCAGGCGGCGTACGGCCTGACCATCGGCACCTCGTGCGCGGCGGCGCTGATCAACCTGCCGTTCGGGCTGGTGATCGCCTGGGTGCTGGTGCGCTACAACTTCCCCGGCAGCCGGCTGTTCGACGCCATCATCGACCTGCCGTTCGCGCTGCCCACCGCCGTCGCCGGCCTGGTCTACTCCGCCCTCTACGTGCCCAAGGGGTGGCTCGGCCAATACCTGGTACCGCTTGGCATCCACGGCGCCTACTCGCGGCTCGCCATCGTCCTGGTGCTCGTCTTCATCGGCCTGCCGTTCGTCGTGCGCACCGTGCAGCCGATCCTGCAGGAGCTCGAGGCCGAGATCGAGGAGGCCGCGGCCTGCCTCGGCGCCACCCGCCTGCAGACGTTCTGGCGCGTCATCCTGCCGACCCTGCTGCCGGCCATCGTCACCGGCTTTGCGCTCGCCTTCGCGCGCGGCCTCGGCGAGTACGGCTCGGTCGTCTTCGTCTCCGGCAACATGCCCTACAAGACCGAGATCGCGCCGGTGCTGATCGTCGCCTCGCTCGAATCGTTCCACTACGCCGACGCGGCGGCGATCGCGGTGCTGCTGATGCTGATGTCGTTCTCCATGCTGGTCGTCATCAACCTCCTCGAAAGGTGGACCAAGCGCCATGCCGCCTACTAACACCGCCGCGGCCGGTCGCCGCGCGCAGGCCGATCCGGCCGTCGTCCGCTGGGCCCTCATCGGCCTGGCGATGCTGGTGGTCGGGGTGATCATCATCGTGCCGCTGGTCAACGTGTTCTACGGTGCCCTGAAAGACGGGCTGGGCGCATACTGGAACAACCTGGTGCACGACCCCGACACGGTGAGCGCCATCTGGCTCACCCTGCGCGTCGCGCCGGTGGCCGTCGCGCTCAACCTGGTCTTCGGCGTCGCCGCCGCCTGGGCGATCGCGCGCTTCCGTTTCCCCGGGCGCACGCTGCTCACCTCGCTGATCGATCTGCCCTTCGCCGTCTCGCCGGTCGTCGCCGGGCTGGTCTTCGTGCTCATCTTCGGCCTGCAGGGGTGGTTCGGCCCCTGGCTGCGCGAGCACGACATCAAGATCATCTTCAACACGCCGGGGCTCATCCTGGCGACGGCGTTCGTCACCTTCCCGTTCGTGGCGCGCGAGCTGATCCCGGTGATGGAGGCGATCGGCTCCGACGAGGAGGTCGCCGGCGTCAGCCTCGGGGCGCGCGGCTGGCAGATCTTCCGCCGCATCAGCCTGCCCAACATCAAGTGGGGCCTGCTGTACGGCATCATCCTCTGCAACGCCCGCGCGATGGGCGAGTTCGGCGCCGTCTATGTCGTCTCCGGCCACATCGCCGGGCAGACCGACACGCTGCCGCTGCGCGTCGAGAAGCTCTTCCAGGAGTACAACAACCCGGCGGCCTTCGCCGCGGCGTCGCTGCTCTGCTCGCTGGCGTTGGTGACGCTGTCGATCAAGACGGCGCTCGAATGGAAGAACCGGCGCGAGATCGAGGCGCGCGTGCGCGAGGCGACGATGCAGGACGATGGCGCCGCGGCACCGGCCGCGACCACGGTGGTCGCCGCGGTCGGCGCGCCGGGCGCCCCGAAGGCCCCGCGCGCGAAGGATGCGCCGCTGACCGTCGATGCGCCGCGCCATCTGCGCGTCATCCCGCCACCGGCGCGCCCGCCGATCGTAGCCGCTGATTCCCGACAGGAGGACGCCCGCGTGGGCATCTCGATCCGCAATGTCACCAAGCGCTTCGGCGCCTTCACCGCGCTCGACGATGTGAGCGTCGAGGTGCCCGACGGCTCGCTGGTCGCGCTGCTCGGCCCGTCGGGCTCCGGCAAGACGACGCTGCTGCGCATCATCGCCGGGCTGGAGACGGCCGACGAGGGCTCGATCCACTACGAGGAGCTCGACACGACGCACCGCTCGCCGCGCGACCGCAACGTCGGCTTCGTCTTCCAGCACTATGCGCTGTTCCGCCACATGACGGTGTTCGAGAACATCGCCTTCGGCCTGCGGGTGCGGAAGTGGAAGCAGTCCGACGTCGCGGACCGCGTCAACGAGCTGCTGCGCCTCATCCAGCTCGAGGGCATGGGCAAGCAGGTGCCGTCGCAGCTCTCCGGCGGCCAGCGCCAGCGCGTCGCCCTGGCCCGCGCGCTGGCGGCGGCGCCGAAGGTGCTGCTGCTCGACGAGCCGTTCGGCGCGCTCGACGCCAAGGTGCGCCAGGAGCTGCGCCAGTGGCTGCGCCGGCTGCACGACGAGATCCACGTCACCAGCGTCTTCGTCACCCACGACCAGGAAGAGGCGTTCGAGGTCGCCGACCGCGTCGTGGTGATGAACAAGGGCCGCATCGAGCAGAGCGGCACGCCGGCCGAGGTCTTCGAGCACCCCGCCAACGGCTTCGTCATGGACTTCCTCGGCAACGTCAACGTCTTCCACGGCCGCGTCGAGGGCGGCCGCGCCAAAATGCACGGCTTCGAGGTCGACTACCCCGAGTACCCGCACACCGAGGCCCGCCCGGCGACGGTCTACGTCCGCCCGCACGAGTTGGAGATCGATCGCGTCGCCGCCGACCCGTCGAGCATCCGCGCCGAGGTGCTGCGCATCAACCCGGCCGGCGCGGCGGTCAAGGTCGAGCTGGTCGCCAAGGACTTCGGCGTGCCGCTCAACGTCGTGCTCGCCCAGGAGCGCTACGTGCAGCTCGGCCTGCGCACCGGCGACTCCGTCTACGTCTTCCCGAAGCGCGTGCGCGTCTTCGTGCAGGACTTTTCGATCTGAGAGTGGAGGAGGGAGGTCCCCATGGCAGAGGCGATCCAGGGCAGCGATGACGAGTCCCAGGCCATCAGCAAGGTGCGCGATGCGCTGGCCGGCCTGCGCTACGGCGAGGTCACCGTCGTCGTGCAGGACGGCGTCGTCGTCCAGGTCGAGCGCACCGAGAAAGTCCGCCTGAACAGACGATAGGAAACCCCTGGAGGGCGCCGGGCCCTCGGCGCCG
>JBOHWA010000668.1:0-2856 GCA_050735855.1 Binatia bacterium | reverse complement strand
GCCGCCGCCTCGCCCGCGGTGGTGCGCTGCGGATGGGGCGTCGAGCGCAACCGCAACGGCGGCCAGGCGGTGCGCGCCGTGCTGGCGCTGCCTGCCGTTGCCGGCAAGTTCGGCGTGCGCGGCGGCGGCTACACGATGAGCCTCAGCCGCAGCCATCCGATCGACGCTGAGCGGCTGGCGCGGCCCGACCTGGCGCGCGGTCCGGTGCGCCAGATCAACATGGTGCAGCTCGGCCGCGTCCTCACCGAACCGCAGACCCCGCCGGTGCGCGCGCTGTTCGTCTACAACGCCAACCCGGTGGCGATGACCCCCGACCAGGGCCGCATCCTCGCCGGTCTGGCGCGCGAGGATCTGTTCACCGTCGTGCACGAGCAGGTGCTCACCGACACCGCGCGCTTCGCCGACGTGCTGCTGCCGGCGACGACGATCTTCGAGCAGCGCGAGCTGCACAAGTCGTACGGCCATTACACCCTGCAGTACTCGGAGGCGGTCATCGAGCCGCTTGGCGAGTCGTGGTCCAATCCGGCGCTGTTCGCGCGCCTGGCGCGTGCCATGGGCTTCGACGAGCCGGCGCTCAGCGACGAGGAGGACGCCCTGCTGGCCGCCGCGCTCGCCGGCTCAGGCGAGCGCCTCGGCGGCGCCGGCCCCGCCGAGCTGCGCCGGTCGCGCGCGCTGCCGCTGCGGTTCGGCGACGGGTATACGCCCATCGCGTTCGTCACCGACAGCCCACCCGGCGGCCGCGTCGACCTCGACCCGCCGGTGCTGGCCGGCGTCGCGTACGTCAGCCCGCAGGGCGGCGATCCGCTGGTGCTGCTGAGCCCGGCGTCGAGCAAGCTGATCAACTCGATCTTCGGCGAGTTCAATCTCGCCCGGCCGGCGCTCGACATGCACCCCGACGACGCCGCCGCGCGCGGCCTGCGCGACGGCCAGCCGGTGCGGGTGTTCAATCAGCTCGGCGAGGTGCACGTGCCGCTGCGCCTGACCGGCGAGCTGCGCCGCGGCGTCGTCGTGCTGCCCAAGGGCCTGTGGCGCTCGAGCACGCTGAACGGCTTCACCAGCACCGCGCTGATCGCCGACGCCTACACCGACATCGCCGACGGCGCCTGCTTCAACGACGCGCGCGTCGAGGTCGGCCCGCTCTGAGTCGTCCGCTCAGGCCGCCGGCGGCTTGCGGCTCATGCCCATCGCCAGGCCGATCATCGAGCCGATGTCGGCGACGTTGGCCGGCAGGATGGTGGTCGTGCTGGCCTTCGCCAGCTCGCCGAAGCGCGCGATGTACGCCTCGGCCACGCGCAGCTGCATGGCGTCGTAGCCGCCGGGCACCTGCGACGCCGACGCCACCTCGCGCAGGCCCTGCGCCGTCGCATTGGCGATCGACAGGATCGCCTGGGCGTTGCCTTCCGCTTCGTTGATCTGCTGCTGCTTCTTGGCTTCCGACGCCTTGATCACCTGTTGCTTCTGACCCTCGGCGCTGTTGATCGCCGCATCGCGCTCGCCCTCCGAGGTCAGGATCAGCGCGCGCTTCTCGCGCTCGGCGCGCATCTGCTTCTCCATCGCCGCCAGGATGTCCTCCGGCGGCGTGATGTTCTTGATCTCGTAGCGCAGCACCTTGACGCCCCAGGGCTCGGACGCCTTGTCGAGCTCGTTGACCACCTGCAGGTTGATCGTCGAGCGCTCCTCGAAGGTGCGGTCGAGGTCGATCTTGCCGACCTCGCTGCGCAGCGTCGTCTGGGCGAGCTGGGTGATGGCGAACATGAAGTCGGAGACGCCGTACGAGGCGCGCTCGGCGTCGAGCACCTTCATGTAGAGCACGCCGTCGACCCCCACCTGCACGTTGTCGCGCGTGATGCACACCTGCGCCGGGATGTCGGCCGCCGACTCCTTCAGCGAGAGCCGGTAGCGGATGACGTCGATGAACGGGATCAGGATATGGAAGCCGGCCCCGAGCGTGGCGTGATACTTGCCCAGCCGCTCGACGACGAAGGCGCTCTGCTGCGGCACGACGACCGCCGTGCGGGCGATGATGAAGACCACCAGCACGGCGAGCACGACGACGACGACCAACGGTCCTTCCATGAATGCCTCCATCGCCGCGCCGCCGGGCGCGGTCTACTCGGCCTGCACCAGCAGGGTCAGCCCGTCGGTACGGATCACGCGGCAGCGTTGGCCGGCAACCAGCCCGGCGTCACCGCCGTTGCGCACCGTCCAGCCGGTGCCGCGCAGCTCCGCCTTGCCGACCGCCCCGGGCGGCAGATCGGTGGTGAGTACGGCGATCTCGTTGCGCAGCGTATCGATGGCGTCGCGGCCCGGCGCGTCGGCACTGAACAGCGCCAGCACCCGGCGCCGGAAGAGCAGCAGCGAGCCGACCGACAGGACCGAGAACAGCAGCCACTGGGCCGCCGTCGAGCCGAGCACCCCGAGGTTGGCGAGCAGGCCGACCAACAGCGCGGCGACGCCGAAGAACGCGACGTAGAAGCCGCCGGGCGTCATCATCTCGGCAGCGAGCAACGCGAAACCGAACAGGATCCAGAGCCACCACACCATACGCGTGCGCGAGCGATAGCGGCTGGGTGGTGGAGCGTCAAGGTGGCGGAAGACGTTTGGCGTTGCGCGTGTGGCGTTCAGCGTTGAAGACGGAAGGCGGCGTGGGTGGGCTCCGCAACGCACAGCGCCAAACGCGCAACGCGGAACGAACTGATCCGATCGCCCATCGCCCGTCTCCCATCTCCCGGCTTTGCCCAGAAAAGAAAACGCAAACCACGGATTGAGCGGATACGAGCCGATCACACGGATTTTCTGAGGGGTCCCTCCGTGAAATCCGTCAATCCGCGCAATCCGTGGTCGGCTTTTCGCTTT
>JBOHWA010000667.1:0-6389 GCA_050735855.1 Binatia bacterium | reverse complement strand
GACCGCAGCCTGCACGTGATCGAGACCCTGCACGCCCAGCTGCCGCCGGAGGCCGCAGCGGCGGACGACGATCGGCGCCCGCGCCAGCGCGACTTCTTCGCCTACTCGTTTCGCGGCCGCTGGCGCGCCACCGGACCGGTGGTGCGGCTCGGGCACGTGCACTCCGCCTGGGGCGAGTTGGCCGGCACCGCGTCGATGGCGATCATCGTCGGACCGCAACGGTCGCCGCGCGGCTTCGGCGTCGCCGACGCGCGCGCCGTGCTGCGCGCCGTGCGCCATGCCGTCGCCACCGCGCCGGGTGCGCCGATCGTCACCTTCCTGTTCTGCCGCGGCCACGCCAGCGACATCCACGAGGAACGCGCCGGCCTGCCGCGCGCCCTGGCCGAGTGCCTGCGCGGCCTGGTCGCCGCCCGCCTGCTCGGACACCCATTGCTCTGCGTGCTCGGCGGCGGCGCCTACGGCGCGGCCTACCTGACGCTCGCCGCCCCGAGCCACCGCGTGCTGGCGATCCGCGGCACCAGCGTCGCCCCGATGGCGCCGCGCGTCCTGGCGGCCTTCCAGCACCTGCGCGGCGTGCGCGACGCCGCCGACACGCCGCCCGACCTGGCCGAGCTGATCCCGGAGATCCGCATCGTCGAGAGCGTCGTCCGCCTGCCGCGCGCGCTGGGCGAGGAGCTGGCCGCGGCGCGCGACGCCGTGGCAGTGAGCGGGCGGCGGCGCTGGTTGTATTCAGCCTCCTGACCGATCGCGCACGACACGGAGGCCGCTACAGACCCACCAGGGCGCGGATGTCTTGCGGCGTCTTGCCCTCGGCGCGGATGGCGCGCAGGGCGCGGTCGGCGGCGCTCTTCGACAGGCGGCGGCCGCTGTCGTCGCGCACCAGGCCGTGGTGATGGTAGCGCGGCGCCGGCAGATCGAGCAGGACCTGCAACACGCGGTGCACTGACGTCGCGGCGAACAGATCCTGACCGCGCGTCACCAGGGTCACGCCCTGCAGCGCGTCGTCGACGACGACGGCGAGGTGGTAGCTGGTCGGCACTTCCTTGCGGGCGATGACGACATCGCCAAACGCCTGCGGCGCGATCGCCAGCCGCCCGTGCTCCCCCGCCGTGCCGGCGCCGAGCTCGTCGAAGCTCAGCGGCCCGCCGGCCTTCGCCTCGGCGAGGGCCAGGGCCTGGCGCATGTGCAAGCGCAGCGCATACGGCCGCCCTTCGCGCATCAGGCGATCGATCTCGCTGGGCGCGGCATCGCGATACAGCCCCGGATAGAGCGGCGCGCCGTCGGGATCGGCCGGCCACGCCGCCGCGCCGCCGCTCGCGCGCACCGCCGCGTCGATCTCGGTGCGCGTCGCGAAGCACGGATAGACGACGCCGAGCTGGCGCAGGCGCGCCAGGGCGCGATCGTAGTCGCCGAAGTGTTCCGACTGGCAGCGCACCGGGCGTTCCCACTCGAGGCCGAGCCAGGCGAGGTCGTCGAAGATCGCGGCGACCAGCTCGGGACGGCAGCGGGCGCGGTCGATGTCCTCAATGCGCAACAGGAAGCGCCCGTCCAGGCGCCGCGCCATGTCGTAGCCGAACAGCGCCGAGTAGGCGTGGCCGATGTGCAGCAGGCCGTTCGGGCTGGGCGCGAAGCGCAGTACTTCCCTCTCCGCCGCGCGGCCCGGGTCGTTCACCATCGCATCAACCTAGCGCAGCCGGCCGGCGGCGTCAGGGGGCGCGGCGCACCCGCGGATGGCGCGCCCGGAACGTCGGCAGGGGCGCGCAAACGTCTGATCGCGGTCCATTGCTTGACTGAACGCGCGGCGGCGGACGAGATTGGACGCGTGAGGGGGATCGAGGGGAGTTCCGTCCGGGCAGGGCGTCGCCGCCGGTGGCGCGCGCGCCGCACCGTCCACATCGCGCTGGCACTGGCCTGCCTCGCCGCCCGCCCTACCGCCGGCGCGCCCGCACCGGCCGGACCGGAGTTCCAGGTCAACTCCTATACCGCCGGCGATCAGAGCTATCCCGCCGCCTGCGTCACCGAAGCCCTCGGTCGCGCCACACTCGTCTGGGAGTCGCGCGGCGAGGACGGCTCCGGTAGCGCGGTGATGCTGGCCAGCATCGGCGAGGTCGGCACCGTCCGCCCCGTTGCCACGCGCGTCAACACCACCACCGAGGGCGACCAGCAGTTCCCCGCCGTCGCCTGTGCCTCGAACCTCGACCGCATCGTCGTATGGGAGAGCACCGGCCTCGACGGCGACGACTTCGGTATCGCGGCGCAGCGCTATGCCCCGATCGACGCCGTGCGCGGCGGCCAGCTGCAGGTCAACACCCACACCGCCGGCCGGCAGCGCGCCGCGGCGGTGTGTGCCGACGGCGCCGACGGCTTCGTCGTCGCCTGGCAGAGCGAAGGACAGGACGGCGACGGCAACGGCATCTTCGCCCAGCGCTTCGACGCCGCCAACGCCCGCGCCGGCGGCGAGCTGCCGGTCAACAGCTTCACCGTCGACACCCAGCAGCAGCCGACCATCGCCTGCACCGATGCGGGCGGCTTCGTCGTCGTCTGGCAGAGCCGCGGCCAGGACGGCGACGGCGACGGCATCTTCGCCCAGCGCTTTGCCGCCGACGGCGCCCGCGCCGGCGGCGAGTTCCTGGTCAACCAGGTCACCCTCGGCAACCAGCGTCACGCCGCGATCGCGACCGACCCGGCCGGCGGCTTCGTCGTCGCCTGGAACAGCCACGACGACCAGGACGGCGACAGCGACGGCGTCTTCGCCCGCCGCTTCGACGCCGCCGGCACTGCGCAGGGCGGCGAGTTCCAGGTCAACGCGTACACCCGCCACCGCCAGGAGCAGCCCTCGATCGCCCCTGGCCGCGACGGCTTCACCATCGCCTGGTCGAGCGGGCACGACGGCGACCAGGCGGGCGTCTTCGCCCGCCGCTTCGACGCGACCGGCATCGCGCAGGGCGGCGAGTTTCAGGTCAACACGTACACGGTCGGCGTGCAGGGTGCCCTGTCGGCGCAGAGCCACGCGCTGGCGGCCGCCGGCAACACGCGCGGCGACCTGGTGATCGCATGGCAGAGCACGCGTCTCCTCGCCGGCAGCCAGGACGGCGATGGCGCCGGCATCTTCGCGCAGCGCTTCGCGCCGCCGCTGCCGGCCTGTCGCGGCGACTGCGACGGCGACGGCAACGTCGCCATCCCGGAACTGATCCGCGCCGTCGGCCTGGCGCTCGACGGGGCGGCGCCGACGACCTGCGCCGCACTCGACGCCGACGCCAACCAGCGCGTCTCGGTCGCCGAGCTGATCGGCGCCGTCGGCGCGGCGCTCAACGGCTGCCCGGCCGCCCTCGCCCAGGGAGCGATGCGATGAGCTTTGACGACGACGCCCCCTTCCCGCTCTCCGACGTCTCCAACGGCGAGTGGTGCCCGCGCCCGCCGACCGCCACGCAGCGCGCCACCGCCGCGCTGCTGCGCGAGGAGGCCGATCGCCGCGCCACACGGCTCGGCCTGTCGCGCCGCGACTTTCTGCGCACCGCCGCCGGGACGGCGACCGCCTACATGGTGCTGAACACCGTACACGGGCTGGCGCAGAGCGGCGACGCCGCCGTGCTGCCGGTCAGCGCCGCGCAGTGCGACGATGCCAGCGCCGCGCGCGAACTCTTCGCCGCCGACTACTTCGTCATGGACGTGCAGCTGCACCACGTCGACCTCACCCAGTTCAACACCCCCGCCCTCGCCTTCCTGCGCTTTCTCGAGGGCAACCTGACCGCCGCAGAGCGGCTGCAGAATCTCTCGCAGCTCAACCTGGTGAAGGAGGTCTTCGTCGACAGCGAGACCGCCGTCGGCGTCATCAGCGGCGTGCCCAACGGCGTCCCGCTGCCGGTCGACACCATGGCCGCGACGCGCGAGCTGGTGAACCAGCTGGCCGGTTCGCCGCGGGCGCTGTCGCAGGCGATGTGCGACCCGACCACGGCGCCGGGCAGCCAGACCGCCGTCGACAGCCTCGAGCGCCAGGTGCGCGAGCTCGGCGCCACGGCGCTCAAGTGCTACACGGGCAACGGCAGTTGGTGGCTCGACGACCCCGAGATTTCGTACCCCATGCTCGAGGAGGCCAGCCGCCTCGGCCTGCGCGTGGTCAACGTGCACAAGGGTCTGCCGCAACTGCTCGGCTCGATGGCGGCCACCTACGTGCGCAGCCGCGACCTGCCGCAGGTGTCGCGCGACTGGCCACGGCTCGACTTCGTCGCCTACCACTCCGGCTACTTCCCCAACGAAGGGATCGGCGAGTTCCTCGACGTCGTGCGCTCGATCGGCCGGCGCGACAACGTCTACGCCGAGATCGGCAGCACCTTCGCCCTGACCTTCGGCGAGGGGCCGCAGGCTGCCGCGCACCTGCTCGGCTCGCTGCTGCAGGTGCTCGGGCCGGAGCGCATCATCTGGGGCACCGACTCGATCTGGTGGGGCACGCCGCAGTGGCAGATCGAAGCCTTCAAGGCGCTCACCATCCCGCCGGCGATGCAGGAGGAGTTCGGCTACCCGCCGCTCGACGAGCGCACCAAGCGCCAGATCCTCGGCCTCAACGCGGCGCGCCTGTACCGCATCCCGGTCAGCGAGACGCGTTGCCAGATCGAGCTCGACCAGCTGACGAGCCTGCGCCGCGAGCTCGACGGCGCCGCCGCCCCGCGCGTGCAATTGGCACACGGCCCCCGCACCCGGCGCGACTTCCTGCGTATGATGGCGCGCGATTCTGCCGCCTGACCTGGCGTTCTACAGAACTACTGACCGCCGGCAGAGCGGCGCCGGATGACGCGGGTTACAGCCGGCCCAGCTGGCGCAGGACGCCGGCGTGGTCCCAGTAGATGCGCTCGTGGGCGAGCTTGGCGCCCTCGAATTGGACGACGACGACCATGATGACCTCGACCCTGCGCCCGGTCGGGGCCAGGTCGGGTAGCATCCAGGGCATCGCGCAGGTGTGGGTGAAGGTGACGCGCACCTCGTCGACCAGCTGGCCGACGCCGACGATGCGGTTGGTGGTCGCCACGGCGAAGTCCGCCGGCATGCAGAAGATGAAGTCGTCGCGGTAGAATGCGCGCAGCGCGGCGCGGCCGCGCCCGCCGGTATTGACCGGCACGTGCAGTACCGAGGCGTCCTCGACCATCGTCGCCAGGGTGGCCTCGACGTCCTTGCTCTGAAACTCCCCATCGAGGTGCTGGTTCCACAGCACCTCCAACTGCGCGGCGGAGATCACGGTGCCGCTCATCGGGGCCCCGTCTGCCTCACCTGGCGCCGGGCGCGGCGAGGGCCGCCTGTAGGGTCGGGTTGTCGATGCAGAACAGCCCGCGCATCACCTGCCCGTCGCGCAGCTCCCAGATATGGGCGATCGGCACGTCGAAGCGGGCCGCGGTGGCATTGACGGTGCCCTGCGTGCGGCCGACGGCGACGACGTGATCGCCGGCGTCGATGAAGCGCTCGAAGACGACGCTCGTGGTGACGTGCTGGGTCAGGCCGGCAAAGAACTGCGCCGCCTGCTCATGGCCGCGGTAGATGCCACCCCAGGGCACCTCGGTCGACTGCACCAGCTCGACGTCGCGCGCGAACAGGTTGAAGATCGCGGCGAGGTCGCGGCGCGCGAACGCGTCGTACAACTTTCTCACCAGTTCGACGTTGGTACGTGACACGGTCCGGTCCTCCCTGGCTGGCTCTGCATAGGCCGATGCGGGCACACGATCAACCGCAGCGCGGCGCAGCTCACATCGGCGCGAGCGCGAAGCGCGTGACCACCCCGGCGAGCGTCGCCGCGCCGAGCGTGACGTAGAGGTGCCGGTCGCTGACCGCCAACTCGAAGACCATGCGGCGCTCCAGGCGGGCGACCAGCTCCGCCAGCAGGGCGCGATCGACCGCGTGGATCTCGATCCGCTCGGCGCGGTGGATGCGCGCACCGGCGAGTTGCCGCAGCAGCGCGTCGGGATCCTTGTGCGTGTACACCACGACCCGCGGCGCGAGTTTGCTGGCCTTGTGCAGGCGCGCGGCATCCGGCGCGCCGATCTCGATCCAGACCCGCCAGCCGCCGGTCAGATCGCGCACGGTCACCGCCGGTTCGTCAGGCTCGGCCAACCCGCGCGAGAAGCTGATCCCTTCCGCGTACTCCAGGCAGTAGGCCAGCACCCGCGTCAGCAGGTACTCTTCGGTCTCCGACGGCTGGCGGGCGACGCGCAGCGACAGCGCCTCGTAGACGCCGCGATCGACGTCCGAGAGCTGGATCTCGAACGAGTAGATCGTCGCGGTCAGCGCCACTCGGACCCGCGGGCAGACGGGAGATGGGAGACGGGGCTCTGCCCAATGAATCGAGCCGAGCCGATCAACCCATTGCTGCGGCGACACCGAGGGTCCCTTCCCCCCTTGCGGGG
>JBOHWA010000666.1:0-1592 GCA_050735855.1 Binatia bacterium | reverse complement strand
CGACGACGTGTGCAGCTGGTCGACCATGTTCACCCTGCAGGCGGTCGAGTGGTTCCTCGATGGACCGAAGCTCGACGAGCTGCTCTGACCACGGTCAGGGCCGTTTGCACGCCGCTGTCGGCAGCGTCGGCCTGCCGCCTGCCCAGGCGCGCGCGCTGGTCGGGCGCGAGGCGGTCGCCTGGCGGCGCGCGGTCGACGCCCTGGGCAGCAGCCGCCTGGCGCTCGGCGGGCTGACCGCAGTCTTCGCTGCCGCCGGCCTGGCGCTGGTGCTCGGCCAGGGCATCGTCAGCGACGAAGGTCTGCTGACCCACGTCTTCGCCCGCTGGCTGACGCTCGAGCCGCTGGCGGCGCTGTTCTTCCAGAAGATCAAACCGACGGTCTGTGTGCTCTACGCGGTGCCGTCGCTGGGCGGCGCGCAGAGTACGTTGGTGGCGCACGTCCTGGTCGCCGCGCTGGCGGCGCCGATGCTCGCCACGGTGGCGCGCCGACTCGGCCTGCGCTGGCCCAACCTGCCGGCGCTGCTGCTGCTCGCATCGCCGCTGTACCTGTTCGGCGCCGCCGCCGGGGTCTCGAATACCGACGGCGTGGCGCTCAGCATCCTGGTGCTCTACCTCACCGTGGCGCGCGGCTGGCACTGGGCCGCGGGGCTGGTGCTCGGCAGCCTGCCGTGGGTGCGCTCGGAGCTGGCGCCGCTGGCCGCCGTCCTGTGGCTGTACATGGCGCTCATCGAGCGCAACCGCGGCGTCGCCCTCGGCGCGCTGGTCATCCCGCTGGCCTACGCCATGGGCGGCGCAGTCTACCATCGCGACCTGCTGTGGCTGCTGCACTACGCGCCGACCATGGCCTTCCCGCACCCGAGCAACCTCGTCCGCAGCGGCAGCGGCGGGCTGCACACCCTGCTCTGGGTGCTGCTGCTGGTGACGCCGGCGGTTGGCGTCGCCGCCCTCGCGCCGTGGCGCCGCCTGTCCCCGCTCGAGCGCGCCCTGGCGCTCGGCGCGGCGCTGACCCTGCTGCTGGTCAGCCTGCTGCCGCTGTGGGGGCTGTTCAACTTCGATTCCTCGGCGCGCTACTCAATGCAGCCGCTGCCGGTGCTGGCGCTGCTGGCGGCGCGCGCGCTCGAGCCGCTCGCCGACGGCCCGCACGCCGCCTGGGGCTTCGCCGCCCTGCCGCTCCTGTTGCTCGCCGCCCTGAGCGTCTCGGCCGGCGTTCCGCCTGCGCTGGGGGTTCTGTTGATCGTCGCCTACGCCGCGCTGGCCGCCAGCGCCTGGCGCGGTGCGGCACCCGCCGCCGTGGTGGCGCTGGCGGCGATCGCCGGGCTCGGCCTGGCGCTGCCGCGCAAGGAGCTGGCGACGCCGGCGTACTACGCCGCGGCGCTCGACTGGCTGGAGGCGAACGCCGCCGACGTGCGCGCCACGACGCTCTACACCAGCTCGGCGGTGTTGCCGTACGGCATCGCGCGCCGCGCCGCGCTCGACGGCACCGCGGTGCGCTTCCTGGTCGCGCCCGATATGGGCTGGGAGTTGGAGATGCTCTCCAACCCGCACAACGGCCAGCGCGCGGCGCTGGCGCGCGCCGCGGCGCAGGAGCTGTAC
>JBOHWA010000665.1:0-4103 GCA_050735855.1 Binatia bacterium | reverse complement strand
GCCCTCCTCGGTGGCGGCGGCCAGATCGGTCGCCGCGGCACTGATCAGCGGCGCCGCCGCATCGCGCTCGAGCGCCGCCAGCAGCGCCTGCTGCGCGGCGCCGTCGAGCCGGTCGATGCGGTCGATGAACAGGGTCGCGCTGCGCGCCCGTGCCGCGGCGACGGCGGCGATGTCGAGCCCGTCGCCCGACAGCGCCAGCCATTCGCTGCCGCCGCGCGCGGCGTGCAGGGCCCGCGCGGCGGCGCGCTTGCCGACCCCGGCTTCGCCGACCAGATGCAACGGCAGGTGCACGGTCAGGGCCTGTGCGAGGCGCGGGGCGACGTCGGCCGGGACATACGGAAACTGCAGCCGGGCGTGCGGCGCCGGGGCGGACAGCGCCAGGTCGGGCTGGGCGAGGATTTCTGCAACCCGCTGGCGCAGCATGCGCGGCGAGAAGTGGCGCGGCAGCGCATGGCCTGGATACGGCAGGCCGGCGGCCCGGTCTTCCAGCCACAGCAGCGGAACGCCGGCCGGGAATGGTCGAACGCCGCCGCGCAACGGCGCCGCGCCGGCCGCGATGATCAGATGAGGGGGGGCGCCGGGCGCCCCGCGGTCGACGTACGCCTGAACGGGGCTGGCGTGGACGTCGTACTCGCCGCCGAGCAGAATGCCGATCGTTTCACGGACGGCCGCTGAATCGTCGACGACGAGAATCCGGTGAAGCGCCACTCAACTCACCTCCACCAACACCACGCATCCCAACCCCACCAACTGGCGCTGCGCGCAAAAATGCACATACTGAGTTTCGTCATAAAAAGTCAATCGAATTTCCGGTTTGTGACGCTGTTTGCCGCCTTCGGTCAACGGCGGCAGGTCAGAGTCGCCGGCAGGAAAGAAATGTGCTTGAAAAAGTTTCGGCGGGCGTGGTACCTGAGTGACAATGGCATTGCAGGACTGCATCGGTGGGCAGACTGATTTGCGAGCATGTGGAGAGCCGCTGCTACCCTGATCGATTCTCCGCACTAGATCGCTGTGCACGCCGGGACAGGGCGTGGCAGCGGTCGCCGCAGGGCACGGGCCGGATCCCGTGTGTAGCAACGTGATCCAGGGGGAAAATTGCAAGGCACAGCGCACCTGCCGAATGGCGAACCGCGTCCCGACGAACAACTCGTCGCCGTCCGACAGGACGTGCTGAGCGACGTCGAGCATGCGGTCGGCAACCTGCTGCAGCGGATGCATCACGCTGCGCGCGGTGTGCGCGCCGAGCTGGCGGTGCCGGGTGAGCGGCTGCAGGGAGCGCTCGAAGAGTTGGAAGGGCTGCTCGACCTGCTGTTCGACTATGTATCGCCGGTCGATGTGAGCGTGCGTCCGACGGAGGCCGCACTGGTCGCCGAGAGTCTCGCCGCGCAGCTGCGGGCGCAGGGCGCCGTCGACGTCGTGCTCGCCGAGGTGCCGGCGGTAGCGGTGCTGGCCGACGGGCGGGCGCTGAGCCGCGGCTTCCTGTTGCTGGCGCGTGCGTGCGGACGCGAGTGGCAGGCGGCGGGGCCGCTCACCGTGCAGACGCGGCACGACGCGGCGGCCGATCGGGTCGAGTTCACGGTCGAGAGCGGGGGCGGGGTGCCGCCGGCGACGTCGGCGCAGGCCGCGCTGGCCGGCGCGGTGGCCAGCCGCTTGATCGAGCTGCAGGGCGGGGAGCTGCGCACCCGGCCGCGCTCGGAGTGCATCTGTCAGGTGGCGTTGCCGGTGGCGGGCTGAGCGATGACGACGTACGAGCAACGCGTCCTGGTGGTCGACGACGACCCGCTCATCCGCGAGGAGCTGCAGTCGCTGTTCGCCGCGCAGCCCTACCAGGTGGAGTGCGTCGCCAACGTCTCCGACGCGATGCAGACGCTGGGCGAGCGCGAGTTCGCGCTGGCGTTGGTCGACGTGCGTATCGCCGGCGGCGACGGCATCGCCCTGACCAAGGACATCCGCGAGCACTGGCCGGACGTCGACGTGATCATGATCACCGGCTACGGCAGCATCAAGAACGCCGTCGAGGCGATGCGCCAGGGGGCGGTCGACTACATCACCAAGCCCTTCCAGCCCGAGGAGCTGCTGCACGCGACCCAGAAGGCGCTCGAGCGGCGCCGGCTGATCGACGAGATCGAGTATCTGCGCAAGCAGCTCTCGGACCGCTACGCCTTCGCCAACATGGTCAGCCGCACCCCGAGCATGCTCGAGGTGTTCGCCACGCTGGAGATGCTGGCGCGCAACGACGTCACCGTGTTGATCACCGGCGAGTCGGGCACCGGCAAGGAGCTGGCGGCGCGCGCCATCCACTTCCAGGGCAAGCGGCGCACTGGGCGCTTCGTCGCGATCAATTGCGCCGCCGTCCCCGAGAACCTGATGGAGAGTGAGCTCTTCGGCTACGAGCGCGGCGCCTTCACCGGTGCGGTCAACGAGCGCATCGGCAAGGTCGAGCTCGCCAACGGCGGCACGCTGTTCCTCGACGAGGTCGAGAGCATGCCGTTGCCGATGCAGGCGAAGATGCTGCGCGTGCTCGAGGAGCGTGCGGTCGAGCGGCTCGGCGGCAACCGTCGCGTCCAGGTCGACATGCGCGTCGTCGCGGCCACCAACCAGGATCTCGGCCGCCTGGTGCGCGAAGGCAAGGTGCGCGAGGACTTCTACTACCGCATCAACGTCGTGCCGATCCTGCTGCCGCCGCTGCGCGAGCGCCGCGAGGATATCGCGCTGCTGGTGGTCGAGCTGCTGCGCAACAACTCGCTGGCGCGCGAAAAGGGTCTCAACCGGCTCAGCGAGCGCGCAATCAACCAGCTGATGGCCTACGACTGGCCGGGCAACATCCGCGAGCTCTCCAACGTCATGGAGCGCGCCGTGCTGCGCGCCAAGGGCGACACCGTCAAGGAAGTCGACGTGCCGACCAGCGGCAAGCTCGACGGCCGGCGCGGCACCGCGGCGCACTACCATCTGCCGCTGCGGGATTTCCTCAAGGGTGCCGAGCGCGACTACCTGGCGCAGCTCCTCACCCACTACCAAGGCGGCATCGCGCGCTGCGCGCGGCACGCGTCGGTCGACCAGGCGACGCTGCACCGCAAAATCAAGGCGCATGGCCTGCGCGCCGGCGACTTCCGCCAGAACGGGCGTGTCCACTGACCCAGATGTATTGCGATTTTTATCAGATGCGCGAACGGCCGTTCAACGTCACGGCCGATCCGAAGTTTCTGTATCTGAATGCGCGCTATCGCGAGGCGCTCGCCTCGCTGCACTACGGCATCACCCAGCGCAAAGGCTTCGTCACGCTCATCGGCGAGGCCGGCACGGGCAAGACGACGCTGTTGAAGAAGCTGCTCGACGACCTCGACCAGACCACGCGCACGGTCTTCGTCTTCAATACCAACGTCACCTTCGATGAGATCCTCGAGTACATCTTCGGTGAGTTCGATCTGCCGGTGCACAACGGCAAGCGCCTCTACATGCTGCAGCGGCTCAACACCTTCCTGCTCGAGGAACTCGGCAAGGGGCGCAACGTGGCGCTGCTGATCGACGAGGCGCAGGACCTCGACTACTCGGTGCTGGAGGATCTGCGCCTGCTGTCCAACCTCGAGACGGCGAAGGAGAAGATCCTGCAGATCGTCCTTTCCGGCCAGCCGGAGCTCGGGCAGAAGCTCGGCAACCCGGGGTTGCGCCAGCTGCGCCAGCGCGTTGCGGTCAACTGCCGCCTGCTGCCGCTGACCCGCGAGGAGCTGACCGAATACATCCAGGCCCGCCTCACCGCGGCCGGCGCCGTCGATCCCAAGCTGTTCACGCGCGACGCCGAGGAGCGGGTGTTCGAGATCTCGACCGGCATTCCGCGTCTGGTCAACATCGTCTGCGACAACGCCCTGGTGATCGGCTACGCGCTGGGCAAGAAGCGCATCGGCGCCGACGTCGTCAACGAGGCGGCGGCCGATCTCCTGACCATGGAGACGCGCGACCTGCCGGGCAGCGTCAGTGAGGCACCGGCGCCGGTGGTGGTCGAGAGCGCCCCGCGCGGCCGGCGCATGTCGCAGCTCGGCGTCGTCGCCGTCGTCGTCGTCGCCCTGGTCATCGGGTTGCTCTCGGTGGGGCGCAGCCTGCTGCGC
>JBOHWA010000664.1:0-2340 GCA_050735855.1 Binatia bacterium | reverse complement strand
CGCCACCCCCGGCGCCGAGGGCCCGGCGCCCTCCAGCGTCACATCGTCAGGCTGGCGATCTGCATCAGGAAGCCCATGTCGCCTTCGACCTTGATCTTGCCCTGCATGAACAGCTGCTGGCCGTTCTGCGAACCGTCCTGCATACCGGCGTAGTCGGCGATGGTCATGCGCAGCAGCGTCTTCGGCGCCGCCGCGTTGTTGAAGCACAGCTCGACCTTGAACGGATCCTTGTCCGGCCGCGACAGCTCGAGCGCCATGATGCCCTTCAGCGCCCGCGCGCGGGCGCTGTTGTCGGGCTTGCCGGGGCGGTTCTGCGGCAGGATCAGCGCCATCGAGGCGCCGTTGCGCGCCAGCACCGCGTCGCGCCAGTCGTCGACGCCGAGCGTCACCGTCAGGTTGGCGTCGCCACTGCCCGGCGTCACCTTCATCTCACCGCTGGCGATCACCACCTGCCAGTCGCCGCCGCCGGCACCGGTGAGGTGGAATTGCACATTGAAATCCTGCGGCGCCGCGCCCGTGTCGGCCTGCGCCTTGAAGCCCATCGGCATCAGCTCTTCGAAGAACTGCTGCGGCGTCACGCTGTCGGGAACCTGTGGTTGCTCGGCCATGTCGAATCCTCCCTTGGATAAAGACCGCCGTGTGCCACACCTCACCCCCGGCCGGCAACCGCCATCCGCCGAATGGTCCGCAGGGCGGTTGAGCGGTTCGCCGCGCCGCGGTTGCCCGCTCGCAGCCCCTCGGGTAGAGGCCTCCCCCACCATGGCCGTCCGCTTCCGCATCGTCTCCGCCAACCTGTGGAACGGGCGCGCCGACGCCACCGCGTTCGCCGAGCTGATCGACGAGCTCGACGCCGACGCGGTCGCCGTGCAGGAGCTCGGACCGGCACAGGCCGAGGCGCTCGGCCGCGTACGCCCGCACGGGCTGCTCGAGCCGGCTCTCGACTACGCGGGCATGGGGATCGCGCTGCGCGCGCCGGCGGTGGTGCGGCGCCTGCCGCTGCCCTGCCGCGACGCGCGCATCGCCGACATCGCCATCGCCGGCGCGCGCGGCTTCGAGCTCATCAACCTGCACGTCCAGGCGCCACACTCGCCGCCGACCTGGGGCACGGTGCTGCGCCGGCGCGGTCAGTGGCGCGGCATCGAGCGCCACCTCGCGGCGGCCCCGCAGCAGCCGCGCGTGCTGGTCGGCGACTTCAACGCGACGCCGCTGTGGCCGCTCTACCGCCGTCTCACGGCGCAGCTGCGCGACGCCGCCGTGCTGGCGGCGCAGCGCGAGGGCGGCCGCGCGGCGCGCACCTGGGGCCCCTGGCCGAGCGCGCCGCGCCTGCTGCGCATCGATCACGCCTTCGTCCATCGCGTCGAGGTGCTCGCCTGTCGCATCGTCCCGGTGCCGGGCGGCGACCACAGCGCGGTGGTCGTCGACATCGCCGTCGCTTGACGCTGCGCCGGCCGCTGTGGGGTACTGCGGCCCTGGGAGGAAGTACCATGCGATTGAAGGACAAGGTGGCGATCATCACCGGGGCGGGGCAGGGCATCGGCGAGGCGTACGCGGTGCGCTTCGCCAAGGAGGGCGCCACGGTCGTGGTGGCCGACGTCAACGCGGAGAAGGGTCGCGCGGTGGCCGCCGCGATCGGTGGCAGCGCCGTGTTCGAACCCGTCGACGTCTCGAACGAGGCCGATACGCGGCGCATCGCCAAGGCGGTGCACGAGCGCTTCGGGCGCATCGACGTGCTGCTCAACAACGCCGCGATCTTCTATGGCATCGAGAACTACAACTCGAGCTACGAGTACCTGCGCAAGATCTTCGACGTGAACTACTTCGGCACCTGGCTGATGTGCCGCGCCGTCTTCCCCTACATGGAGAAGCAGGGCAGCGGTTGCGTCATCAACCAGTCGTCGTCGGCCGCCTACATGCATCCCAACATCCCGATGCCGGACGGCGAGCTGCCCTCGTTCCACTACAGCTGCACCAAGGCGGCGATCAACGCCCTGACGCACTTCATGGCCGGCTGCGTCGGCGTCAGCGGCATCCGCGTCAACGCCATCGCGCCCGGCCCGACGATGACCGAGGCGACCAAGCTGATCGTCAGTCAGGACATCATGGACATGATCGTCAACATGATGATGGCGATCAAGAAGCCGCTCGAGCCGGACGATCTCACCGGCACCGCGGTGTGGCTGGCCTCCGACGACGCGAAGATGGTCACCGGGCAGGTGATCGCGGTCGATGGCGGGATGATCATGCTCGGATGATGCGAGCGCGGCTGGCGCCAGTGTATTCGCGCCGGTGGCGCGCCCGGCGGCGCACGGAGTTGAAGATGAGCCGCCCGCTGGGCGGCCG
>JBOHWA010000663.1:0-7526 GCA_050735855.1 Binatia bacterium | reverse complement strand
TATCCGCTCAATCCGTGGTTTGCGTTTTCTTTTCTGGGCAAAGCCCGCGCTACCAGAACCCGCGCGGCACCAGCTTCAGCTCGCGCGCCTCGCGCATGAGCGGTTCGCGAAAGTCCGGATGCGCGATGCCGATCAACGCCGTGGCGCGCTCGGCCACCGACTTGCCCTTCAGGTTGACCAGGCCGAACTCGGTGACGACGTACATCATGTCGGTGCGCGGCGTGGTGACGATGTTGCCCGGCGTCAGCGTGGTGACGATGCGGCTGCGGCGGACGCCGTGGCGCTCGTAGGTCGAGGCGAGGCACATGAAGGCCTTGCCGCCGTGCGAGGCGTAGGCGCCGCGCATGAACTGCAGCTGGCCGCCGGTGCCGGTCAGATGCCGGAAGCCGTCCGATTCGGAGGCGGCCTGGCCCTGCAGATCGATCTGCGTCGTGTTGTTGATGGCGACGACGCGGTCGTTGCGCGCGATGACCTCGGGCAGGTTGGTGTAGTCGACGGGGTAGCTCTGCACCTGCGGGTGGCGGTCGAGGAAGTCGTAGGTGCGGCGCGAACCGCCGGCGAAGGTGTAGATGCTCTGGAAGCGGTTCAACTGCTTGCACGCGCCGGTGACCACGCCCGCCTCGATCAGGTCGACCATGCTGTCGACGAACATCTCGGTGTGGATGCCGAGGTTGCGGATGCCGGCGGTGGCGAGCGCGGCACAGACCGCGTTGGGCATGCCGCCGATACCGATCTGCAGGCAGGCGCCGGGCTCGATCTCGGCGGCGATCAGCTCGGCGACGCGGTGGTCGACGTCGCTGCTGGGCGGATTGGGCAGCTCGGGCACATGGCCCTCGCCGCCGTCGATCACCCAGGTGACGTCGTCGAGGTGGACGGATTCCTGCGCCCCGAGGACGTAGGGCATGGTGGCGCAGGTCTCGACCACCAGCACCGTGGCGCGCTCGGTGATCGCCTTGGTGTTAGCCACTGCCAGGCCGAAGTTGAAGTAGCCGTGCGCGTCCATCGGGCAGGTCTTGAGGCAGACGACGTCGATCGGGTCGATGAAGCGGCGGTAGTAGTCGGGCGCCTCGCCGAAGTTCATCGGGATGTAGTTGATGCGGCCGTCCTCGTTGCGGGCGCGGTCGTAGCCGGAGAAGTGCCAGTTGAACCAGAGGAAGTGCTCGCCGGTCGGGTCGGCTTCGAGGACCGCGCGCGGCGTCATCGTCAAACAGGCGCGGATGCGCACGTCGCGCAGCTGGTCCATGCGGCGCGCCAGCGCCTGGTCGAAGAGATCGGGCTGCCCGAGGGCGGCGCCGTAGTCGATCCAACTACCCGATTGCACCAGGGCGGCGGCGTCGTCGGCGGTGATGAGCTTGCGTTGCAACCTGGCGCGCAGATCGTCCGTCGTCATCGGCGCGCGACCCTACGCGCCTTGCTGCGGGACGACAAGTCGAGCGCGCCCTCCCGGGTGTGCGGCGCGGTTGACTGCCAGGGCGTCGCTGACAGAGAGTCAATCCGCCACCGCTGCAATCGGTACCCTCATGGACCCCACGCCCGCGTTCGACGTCCCCGCCATGCTCGAGATGGCACGCGCATCCACGCGGCTCGACGACTTCGGCGACCCGACTTTCCGCGACGGCCTCGACGCCCTCGCCGGCGCGCTGCCGCACGCCGCCCTCAGCCCCATCGGCGCTGCCGCGCTGCAGGGGCAGCTGGTCGGCTACCTCTGCGAACGCCTGCGCATCGAGGACTGGCACGCCCGTCATCCGGAGATCGCCGCGCAGGCCATCGCGGCGCCGGTCTTCGTCACCGGCCTGCCGCGCACCGGCACCACCGCGCTGTCGAACCTGCTCGCCGCCGACCCGGCCGCGCGCTCGCTGCGCTTCTGGGAGTCGCAACGCCCGACGCCGCCGCCGGAGGCGGCGTCCTACTGGACCGATCCGCGCATCGCCGACGCCGACGCCATGCTGGAGGGCATGAAGCAGGCCGCGCCCGATCTCGCCCGCATGCACGACGACACCGGCAGCAGCCCGACCGAGCATCAGGACCTGCTCGGCCAGCACTTTCGCACGCCGCACTTCGAAGGGCAGGCGAACGTGCCCGCCTACATCCAGTGGTGGCTCGGCTGCGACATGATCCCCGCCTACCGGCACCATCGCCGCGTCCTCCAGCTCCTGCAGTGGCGCTGCCCGCCGACGCGCTGGAATCTGAAGAGCCCACCCGACATCGGCCACCTCGATGCGTTCGTCGCCGTCTATCCGGACGCCCAGATCGTCTGGACGCACCGCGATCCGGCGAAGGTCCTGCCGTCGGTGTGCAAGCTCATCCAGACCATCCAGCGCCTCTTCTCCGATGCGGTCGACCCGCACGCGCTCGGACGGCAGGAGCTGGCGCTCTGGTCGGAGGGCATCCGCCGCGGCCTCGCCTTCCGCCGCCGCGCCGGCGAGGCGCGCTTCGCCGACGTGTTCATGCACGATCTGGTGGCGCAGCCCATCGAGGCCGTGACCGGCGTCTATGCGCGCTTCGGCCTGCCGTTCGACGCCGCGGCCGCGGGCGCCATGCGCGCCTGGAGTGCCGACAACCGGCAGCACAAGCACGGCACGGTGGCGACGTCGCTGGCGGAGTTCGGCCTCACGCTCGGCGCCGTGCGCGAGGCGTTCGGCGACTACACGCGCCACTTCGATCTCCGCCTCGAAGCCTGATCACACCGCGAGGAGGCCCATGGCGACATCCCCCCAGGAGCAGGACGCCGCGCTCGGCGCGCAGCTGATCGCGAACGACAAGTGGCTGGTGACCAACCTGCTGGCGGCGGACGGGTGGGCCAGCGGCACGGCGGAGGAGCTGCTCGACGGCTCGGCCTGGCGCCGCTTCGCGCAGCGCCTGGGGGCGCTCGACGAGCGCCTGCGCAGCGCGCTGGCACCGGGCGACGCCGCCACCCGCGCCGACGGCTACCGCTACCTCTGCATGCTGGTGCGCAACGCCTTCGATGTCGCCATCGAGGACATCGACCGCGACCGGCCGCGCATCACCTGGCTCACGCGGCGCAACAAGATCGGCTGGGACTGCCCGGATGCCCTGTACGGCAACGTCGCCATCCGCGCCGACGGCGTCTACCGCCTCACCGGCACGAAGGGCACCGTGCACTTCCTCGGGCTGCAGGTGATGGCGGGCATCCGCACCATCGCCAACGGCCACGCCGACGAGTGGTCGGCGGATGCCGGCGGCCGCTTCGAGCTGATCGTCGGCGGGTCGCCGCGCCCGGGCAACTGGCTGCCGCTGGCACCGGGCGCCGACACGATCTGGATGCGCCAGTTCTTCTACGACTGGGACCGCGAGACGCCGGCGCCGCTCTGGATCGACCGCGTCGACGACGGACCGCCGGCCGCCGCCTCGGGCCTGCTCGATCCCGCCTTCATGGCGCGGCGGCTCGACGGCGTGGCGACCAACGTCGAGGCTAACGTCGAGCTGTGGCTCGGCACCGCCGCCGCGCTGCGGGCGCGCTACTGCAACGTGTTCCCGAAGGAGGTCTTCGGCGGCACGGCGATGGGCGCCCAGGCGCACCAGGCGGCGGGCACGTGCGCCTATCGTGTGGCGGAGGACGAGGCGTTGCTGCTGGAGGTCGAGGCGCCGCGCGCCAGGTACTGGAGCGTCGACCTGTGCAACTTCTGGCTCGAGTCGCTCGACTACGCGCATCACCAGTCGAGCCTGAACGGCCATCAGGCGGTGGTCGACGCCGACGGGGTCTTCCGCGCCGTCGTCGCACATCGCGATCCGGGCGTGCCGAACTGGCTCGACCCGGTCGGGCATTCCGAAGGCTCGATGATCTACCGCTGGAACCTGGCCGAGACCACGCCGTACCCGGCGTTGCGCATCGTCCCGCTCAGCGAGGTGCGCCGGCATCTGCCCGCCGCCACGCCGGTCGTCACGCCGGCGGAGCGGGCGGCGGTGATCGAGCGCCGCCGCCAGGGCGTGCGCCGGCGGTTCGCGCGGCCGGCGTGAGCGAATCGCTGGCCGCGTTTCATCGGTGCGCAGGCTCGGCGGGAGCCTCGCCCTCCCGCATACGCGCCAGCAGTGACGTGGCGGAGGGGCAGCTCAGGTGCAGCCACCGACACCGGCGGCCTTCTGCTTGCAGGCGGCCGGATCCGCTGTCTGTTCGCAGAGCGTCGCGTAGTAGTTGCACGCGGCGTGGTTGAACTCGATGTCGTGCACGTCGAGCGGGCTGGTCACCGGGTTGCCGAAGGTGATGCGTTCTTCGCTGTCGACGTGATCGTAGAAGAGCAGCTGGTAGTGTCCGTCACGGTACAGGAGTACCGAGGTGGGCGGCAGCGTCGGGGCGACGTCGTTGGTGTTGACGACCCGCCAGCTGATCGGCACCAGCGCGTTGTAGCGCGGCGCGAAGACCAGGTTGCCGACGCGCGGGCTGGCGAAATTGTAGAGCTGCGGCTGCAGCGTGGTGCGCGCTTCGAGCTCGGGCGCAGCGAGCGTCGCCAGCGCCGCGCCGAGGCTGTGGCCGGTGACGTAGAGCGTCGTGTAGCCGCCCTGTGCGATGAGCGCCTCGACCGTTTCGACGATCGCTTCGTGCACGGTCTCGTAGATGGCGGTGAAGCCGGCTTCGCTGCGGCCGCCGCCGTTGACGTAGTCGTACGCCACCTGGCCGAACTCGGCGTCGTCGATCCATTCGGTGATGGTCTGGGTGCCGCGGAAGACGACGTAGATGGTCTGACCGGCCGTGGCGACGAAGGCGATCGGCAGCTCGGCGTCGGTGTCGCTCCCCAGCTCGCCGGCGTAGCGCTCCGGCGTATCGTACTGCTGCCGCACGGTGTAGGGCGCCGGGAGGGTGAACGGCTGGCCGTGCTCGAAGTCGATCAGCTGCTGATAGGCCTGCAGGGACAGCAGGCAGAGCTCGGTCGCCAGGCTGGCTGAGTAGGGCTCGTTGGGGCCCGGCATGACGGTGCCGCCGCCGCCGTCGTCGTCGCCGCAGCCAGCGGCCAGCAGCGCGAGCAGTGCCATGCACATCGCCGCGCCGATCCGAAGCCCTGCGTTGGCCTTCCACATGCGTCACCTCCTCAGGCGTGTCGTCGCTGTACGGCTCGCAGCGCCGCAGTGTCAACCGGCCCGACGGTCGTCGTGGTTCGGTGTGGCGCCCAGAGGCATTCCAGCGGCCGGCGCCAGCGGTGAGCAAGCGGACTGGCCTTCAGCGGCGAGATTCGTTACCCGTGGCGCGCTCGTCGCCCGACCTGCTGCCCCGCCGCTTGGAGGAGATCGCCATGGCCAAGATCCTGATCACCGGAACGAGCAAGGGCATCGGATACGATGCCGCGCTGCTCCTGGCGCGCGCCGGGCACGAGGTGGTCGCCACCATGCGCAATCCGGGTGCCTCCGACCTCGCCAGGGTCGCCGGTGCGGCGAAACTGCCGCTGACCGTCCGCGGGCTGGATGTGGACGACGATGCCTCCGTCGCCGAGGTGTTCGCCGCGATGGAGGGGTCGGTCGACGTGCTGGTCAACAACGCCGGCATCCTCAGCATCAACGCCGTCGAGGACGAGAGCCTCGAGCAGTTCCGTCGCGTCATGGAGACGAACTATTTCGGCGCCGTGCGCTGCATCAAGCAGGTGCTGCCGTCGATGCGCCGGCGCGGCTCCGGCTACATCATCAACATCACGTCGATCGCCGGGCGGGTCGGCTATTTCGCCGAGAGCGCCTACTCGGCGTCGAAGTTCGCCCTCGAGGGCTTCACCGAATCCCTCGCCCAGGAGGTGAAGGGCTTCGGCATCAGAGTCGCCATGGTGGAGCCCGGGATCATCGACACGGCCATGGCCACCACGAACCTGCCGCGCTACGAGGAGCGCACGGCGTACCCGCACGGGCGCCGGATCCACGCCTTCTTCGGCAACCCCGACAAGCCGGCGGCGTCGCCGGCGCTGGTCGGCGAATTGCTGCGCTATCTGATCGAGGGCGACGATCCGCGCCTGCGCTTCCCGGTCGGTCCCGACGCGCTCTCGTTCCTGGGCTGGCGCAACGCGCTCAGCGATGCGGAGTGGGTCGGTCTCGGCGGCCTCGCCGACGCCGACTATTTCGCGCGGCTCTTCCTGGACACCGGTGTCGACCTACGTTCTCGGTGAGCCGGCGCTGTGGTATGGCCCCCCAGGTTGAAGAGATGATCGACGCGTCGTTCAAGAAGCGCGGCCCGGAGTGATGGTGGCGCGCGGTCCAGGGCTCGCGACGATCGCCGCGGTGGTGTTGGCGTGCACGACAGCGCACGCCGAGCCGCGGTCGCTCGACACCACGCTCGAGCCCTACCTGGCGCGCTATGCGCTCCCCGCGCTGGCGGCGGCGGTGGTGCGCGACGGCGAGGTGATCGCCGCCGGCGCGGTCGGTACGCGGCGGATCGGCACGCAGGCGTCGGTGACGATCGACGACCGCTTCCATCTCGGCTCGGACACCAAGGCGATGACGGCGCTGCTGGCGGCGATGGACGTCGAGGCGGGCACGCTGCGCTGGGATTCGACCGTCGCGGAAGTCCTTCCCGAAATGCGCCTGCAGATGGACCCGCGCCTGCGCGGCGTCACCCTGACGCAGCTGCTGTCGCACACCAGCGGCGTACCGGCCGACAACCCGGCGGTGATCGACCTGATCGACAAATGGTCGGTGCGCGATGGCAACCTCGACGTGCTGCGCGCCGGGCTGATCGGCGAGTGGGTCGCGCTGCCGCTGGCGAACCCGCCGGGTGCGACGTTCACCTACGCCAACATGAACTACGTCCTCGTCGGCGTGATGCTCGAGCGGATCAGCGGCCGCACCTGGGACGAGCTGATCACCGAGCGTGTCTTCACGCCGCTCGGCCTGCGCTCGGCCGGGCTCGGGCCGCAGTCGTCGCTCGGCCGCGTCGACGCGCCGCTCGGGCATGCCGTGGTCGACGGCAAGACCACGGCCTTCCTCGCCGGCCCCGACGGCGACAACCCGGCGATCCTCGGTCCGGCCGGCATCGCCCACATGTCGGTGCTCGACTTCGCCCGTTGGGCCGGCTGGAACGCCGGCGAGGGGAAGCGCGGGCCGCAGTTGGTGCAGGCCGAGACGATGCGCACGCTGCACACCAAGGTGATCTCGATGGCCAGACCGGACGCGCCGCCGGGCACGCCGCCGAGCGGTGGCTACGGGCTCGGCTGGGGCGAGCTGGAGGTCGACTGGGCGCCCGCGCCGCTGCTCTTCCACGGTGGCTCGAACGGCAAGAACCTGGCGCACATCTGGGTCGAGCCGTCGCGCGATCTCGCCATCGTCCTCATGACGAACATCAGCAACCCGCAGGCCGACGAGGGCCTGCGCGCGCTGGCCGCCGCGCTCTACGGCACCTATCTCGCCGCCGGCGCGCCGGCGCTGCCGACGGCCGCGCCGACGCTGGCTCCGACCCGCCCACCCAGGTCGACGCCCACCGCGGCACGCGCCTACTTCCCCAACGACACCCGGCGCGGCGTCGGCCGCTGACCGACTTCCGCGGGCGCGGCTTCCGTCCCGGTGGAGGGCGCCGGGCCCTCGGCGCCGGGGGTGGT
>JBOHWA010000662.1:0-4144 GCA_050735855.1 Binatia bacterium | reverse complement strand
CCTCCACGCCTGCTCGATCCGGCGCCTTCAGCATCGGTGCTGTCGGCGCGGCCCCCCGCCCGTCCAGCGGCGCCGACAAGCGGCGCCCTCCCGGCGGTGCTCAATGTGCGAACCGTCTTCAGTCGATCGGTGTCAGCTCGATCGGCAACCCGTCCATCGGCTTGGAGATCGGCGCCTGCTGCACCGGCATGGTGTAGCCGGCGGGGACGCTCCAGCGGTAGCGCTGTACCAGCTGGTGCATGATCGCCTTCACCTGCAGCTCGGCGAAGTGCATGCCGATGCACAGATGCGGGCCGCCGCCGAAGGGGATCCAGGCGTGCGTGTGGCGTTCGTCCTCGGCGCGTCCGGGGGCGAAGCGCTCGGGGTCGAAGCGGGTCGGTTCGGGGAACCACTCGGGCATGTGGTGCGTATGGATCGGCGACACGATCACCATGCTGCCCTGGCGAATGCGATAGCCGGCGACGTCGACGTCGGCGGTGGCGACGCGCGGAATGACCGGCAGCGGCGGATAGCGGCGCAGCGTCTCTTTCATCACCCAGGTGAGCGCCGGCAGCTGGTCGAGGTCGTCGAGCTCCAGCTGCGCGCGGCCGAGCGCGCGGCTCTCCTCGCGCACACGCTCCTGCCACTGCGGGTGGCGCGCCAGCTCGTAGGTCATCGAGCTGAGCGTGCTGGTGGTGGTGTCGTGCGCCGCCATCATCAGGAACACCATGTGGTCGATGATGTCGGGATCGGTGAAGCGCGCCCCGTCCTCGCTCTGCGCCCGCGCCAGGCGGCTGAACATGTCCTCGCCGTGCGCGGCGCGGCGCGCCGCCAGCAGTTGGTCGAAGAAGCGCACCATGAACGCGCGCCCGACCAGGCCGCGATAGAACTCCAGCCCCGGGATGCGCAGGCGGATCTTCGACATCGAGGCGGCGACCAGGTCCTCGAAGACGCCGTTCATCTTGGTCGTCTCGGGCCCGAGCTCGACGCCGACGAAGATGCGCGCCGCGATGTCCAGGGTCAGCTCCTTGTACGCACGGAAGGCCAGGAACGGCCGCGGGCGCTGCGCCCAGGTCTCGAGCCCGCGGGCGATCAGCGGGTTCATGCGCGCGCCGTAGTCGCGCAGCGCCGGGCGCGTGAACGCCTCGCGCATGATCTTGCGGTGCTGCTTGTGCTCCTCGCCGTCGCGCAGCAGCAGCCCGTTGGGGAAGATTTTCCCCATGATCATCATCCACGGCTTGCGGGCGGAGAAGATCTTGTCCTTGTCGAGCAGCACCAGCCGGTTGGCGTCGGGCCCGAACAGCGCCACGTGTGTGAACGGGCCCAACCGCAACGCCACCGCCGGCCCGTACCGCGCGTGCATCTGCTGCAGGCGCGCCAGCATGTGCACCCGTTCGCCACTGGAGGAGAACGCCGCGCGCAAGGTCAGCCCGAGAGCGGCGCGCGGCGGGCTCGGGTTGGCTGTCAGCGGCGCGGCGACGGATTCGGCGGGAGACGGCATGGGCGCATTAGTCCGGGTTGGCTGGGCGCGGTCAACCCAGCGCGCGGGGTGGGCGGACCTTCGGTCCGCGGAATCGGCCACGGGCAGGGGGTCGGGGTTGACGACATTCTTCAAACTCAACCCGTGCGGCAGAACCCAGATTGATCAGTCTCGACCCGTGCCCGTTCCCGTTCCCGGCTTTGCCCAAGAAAGAAGGAAGCGCAACAACGGATTACGCGGATTTCACGGATTCCTGAGTCTTCGCCAGCAGAGTCCGTCTAATCCGTTCAATCCGTTGTCCGGCTTCATGACTTTTTGGGGCAAAGCCCCCGTTCCCGTTCCCATTCCCATTCCGGTTCCGGTTCCCCCCCACCCCGACACATCACGCCGCACGGCAGCACGTATTCTGTTGTTTCTGGCGTCTCGCATGTTGGTATACTTCGCCCGGTCGCCAGTCGGTCCGAGCGCCCATGACGTCCTCTCCGAGTCGCGCAGCGAGCGCTCCGCTCTCCCCGTCCGACGGCGCACAGCCGGCGGCGGGTCAACGGCTGCGCGTGTTGCTGGTCGAGGACGACCCGCTCGACGCGGAGCTCGAGGCGCGCGCCATCAGCGCCGCCGGCTTCGACTGCACCTGGGAGCGGGTGGACAACGAGCCGGCGTTCATCGCCTGCCTCGACGCCGGCGAGTACGACGTCGTGCTCTCCGACTACAGTCTGCCGACCTACGACGGCCTCGCCGCCCTGCGCCTGGTGCGCAGCCGCGGCCTCGACGTGCCCTTCATCCTGGTCTCCGGCGCGCTCGGCGAGGAAGCCGCCATCGAGAGCCTGAAGCTCGGCGCCACCGACTACGTGCTCAAGGGGCGGCTCGACCGCCTCGCGCCGGTGCTGCGCCGCGCCCTGAGCGACACCGAGGAGCGCCGCCAACGGGCCCGCGCCGAGGCGGCGTTGCGGCAATCCGAGGAGCGCTACCGCAGCCTGGTGCAGAGCGCGCGCGACATCATCGTGACGCTCGCGCCCGACGGCACGTTCACCTCGGCCAACCCGGCCTTCGCAGCCGTGCTCGGCTGGTCGCCGGACGACTATCTGGGCCGCGCCTTCTCCACCCTCGTCCATCCCGACGACCTCGCGGCGGCCGTTGCCGTGCTCGCCCGCGCCCTGCGCGGCGAGTCGATCGCCACCTTCGAACAGCGGGTCCTGACGGCGCGCGGCGACTACCTCGTGCAGGAGATCACCGCCACCCAGCAGCGCAACGACGAGGGCGAGGTAATCGGCCTGCTGACCATCGCGCGCGACATCACCGACCGCAAGATCGCCGAGGCGCGCCTGCGCGACCTGGCGCTCGAAGCCGCAGAGCTGCACCACACCCAGCAGGAGGAGGCGGAGGTCGCCTCGGCGCTGGCGCGCGTCGGGCAGGAGCTGATCTCCTCGGTCGACCTGCCGATCCTGCTCGAGCGCCTGTGCCGCATCACCACCGAGGTGCTTGACTGCGACGTCAGCTATACGCTCCTGCTCAAGGAGGAGGAGAACGTCTTCGTCCCGGTGGCGGGCGCGGGCGAGACGCCCGAACGCTTCGAGATGCTGCGCGCCCTGCACGTCCCACGCGCCGCGGTGGCCCCCCTGATCGACGTCGTGGCCCTCGAAGGGCTGATCAACGTCAAGCACCTGCGCGAGCGCGCCCTCACCGCGCCGGAGATCGCCGCCGCCTACGACCTGGAGGGCCTGCTCGCCGTCGCCCTGTGCCGCGGCACGCAGCTGATCGGTGTGCACGTCGCCGGCGACCGCTCCGGCCGGCGCGGCTTCGGCCCGCGCGAGGAGCGCATCACGCGCGGCATCGCGCAGCTCGCCTCGCTGGCGCTGGAGAACGCGCGCCTGGTCGAGCAGCTCGAGGTGGCCAACCGGCTCAAGTCGGACTTCCTCGCCACCATGTCGCACGAGCTGCGCACGCCGCTGAACGTCATCATCGGCTACAACGAGCTGCTGCTCGACGAGGTCTTCGGCGGCCTGTCGCCCGAGCAGGCGGCCAGCCTCGACCGCGTCGGCACCAGCGCCCGCGAGCTGCTCGAGCTGATCAACGCGACGCTCGACATCAGCCGTCTGGAGACCGGCCGCGCCGCCCTCAACCTGCAGGACATCGACGCCGCCGCTTTGCTGCGCGACATCGAGGCAGAGACTCGCAGCCTGCGTGAGAAGCCGGGGGTCGAATCGATCTGGCGCATCGCGCCGCAGTTGCCGGCGCTGCACAGCGACGCGGTGAAGCTCAAGGTCCTGCTCAAGAATCTGATCGCCAACGCGGTGAAGTTCACCGACCACGGCAGCGTCGCCGTCAGCGTCGACGCGCGCGACGGCTGGCTCGAGTTCTGCGTCGCCGATACCGGCATCGGCATGAGCGAGGACACCCTGGCGGTGATCTTCGAACCGTTCCGGCAGGGCGACAGCTCGACCACCCGCCGCCACGGCGGCGTCGGCCTCGGCCTCTACATCGTCTCGCGTCTGCTCGACCTCCTCTCCGGCCGCATCGAGGTCGAGAGCACCCAGGGCAAGGGTTCCACCTTCCGCATCTGGGTCCCGGTCGATGCGCAGGCGGGCCGACCGACGCGCCGCGCCTGAGGGCCGCCCTTGGAGGGCGCCGGGCCCTCGGCGCCGGGCTCGCGACCAGCACCCCGCCCCACGCCCGGCGCCCTCCAGC
>JBOHWA010000661.1:0-3619 GCA_050735855.1 Binatia bacterium | reverse complement strand
TACGTGCTCGGCGAACGTCCGTCGCTCGCCGACCACGCCCTGATGGGTCCGTTGTACGCACACCTCTACCTGGATGCCGAGCCCGGCGATCTGCTGCGCGCCACCGCGCCGGCGGTATGCCATTGGGTCCAGCGCGCCAACTGTCCCGATCCGGACGCGCCGGGTGAGTGGGCCGCGTACGATGCGCTGGCGCCGACGCTGCGCCCGCTGCTCGAGCTGATCGGTCAGGACGCCGTGCCGCTGCTGCTCGACACCGTGCGCGAGGTCGAGAGCTGGGCGGCGACCCGCCCGTCCGACGTCAGCGAGCCGCCGCGCGCCGTCGGCGGCCACACCACGTCGCTGCGCGGAGCGGCGTTCAACCGCTACACCAGCCCGTACGCGCTGTGGATGGTGCAGCGGCCGCTCGACGCCTATCGCGCATTGCCCGCCGCCGAGCGCGCCCGCGTCGATTCATACCTCGCCGGCACGGGCTGCGAGGCGCTGCTCGCATTGTCGCCGTCAGTACGCATGGGCAAGCGCGGCTTCACGCTGGTGATCGAGTAGACGCGCTCGCCGCGAGCCCGAAGCCCGGAATCGGCACGGCCCTGGAGGGCGCCAGGCTCTCGGCGCCGGGGGGTGTGGCGGGGGGTGCTCACCGCCAGCACGGCGCCGAGGGACCGGCGCCCTCCAGGTTTCGGATCGCAGCCGGGTTCGTATCGAAGCGACGTTTTCGATCGATGGCAGCGCTCCCCTTCCTCCCCGTCCCGGCTCAGCTATAGTCCCGAGGATTCGCAGGGCTCCGGCAGTGGCAGACGACTCGATCCACATCATCGGCGCGACGCAGAACAACCTGAAGCACGTCGACGTCCGCATCCCGCTGAACGCGCTGACGGTGATCACCGGCGTGTCGGGCTCGGGCAAGTCGAGCCTCGCCTTCGACGTCCTCTACGCCGAGGGCCAGCGGCGCTACGTCGAGAGCTTCTCGGCCTACACGCGCCAGTTCCTTGACCGCATGGACAAGCCGCAGGTCGAGCGCATCGACGGCATCCTGCCGGCCATCGCCATCGGCCAGGGCAACACGGTCAAGACCTCGCGCTCGACCGTCGGCACGATGACCGAGCTGCACGACCACCTGAAGCTGCTCTTCGCCAAGATCGCCGAGCTGCACTGCCGGCAATGCGGCGAAGCGGTGCAGCGGTCGACCGCGGAGTCGGTCGCCGCCGAGCTGCTCGCCGCCGGCGAGGGGACGCGCGTGCTGCTCACCTTCCGCGTGCCGCTGCCTGACAATCTGCCGTGGAGCGATGCGCGGGCCGGGCTGGTGGCGTCCGGCTTCCGCCGCGTGCTGGTCGGCGATGCGGTGGTCGAAGTCGAAGCGCTGGCGGCGGCCCCCAAGGCGGGACGCGGCGGCGCAGCGGTGACCGTCGTCGCCGACCGCCTGGTGCTCCGCGCCGACCACAAGCGCCGCGCCGTCGATTCGCTCGAGCAGGCCTTCCGCTTCGGCAAGGGCCGCCTGGCGCTGGTCTTCCCCGACGACGGGCATCGCGTCGCGCCCTACAGCGAGCTGCTCGAATGCGCCCGCTGCCACATCGGCTACCGCGAGCCGACCGCCAACCTGTTCTCCTTCAACAGCCCGCTCGGCGCCTGCGATCACTGCCGTGGCTTCGGCCGGGTGATCGACGTCGACCTCGAGCTGATCATCCCCGACCCGCGCAAGACGCTGGCCGGCGGCGCGATCAAGCCGTGGAGCACGCCGTCGACCGAATGGGAGCGCGACGAGCTGGCGAAGTTCTGCAAGCGCGCCGGCATCCCGATGGACCGTCCCTTCGAAGCGCTCGACGACGAGCAACGCCGGCGGGTCATCGACGGCGAGGGCAAGTACTACGGCATCCGCGGTTGGTTCCGCTGGCTCGAAGGGCGCACGTACAAGATGCACGTGCGGGTGTTTCTGGCGCGCTACCGCAGCTACCGCCTGTGCCCGGAGTGCCAGGGGGGGCGGCTGAAGCCCGAGGCGTCGCTGTTCACCATCGCCGGGGTCAGCGTCATCGGCGTCAACCGCATGAGCGTCGGCGAGGCCGCCGCCTTCTTCGACGGCCTGCAGCTGACGCCGACGCAGCAGGAGATCGCGCACCTCATCCTCTCGGAGCTGCGCAGCCGGCTGCGCTATCTGCTCGCCGTCGGCCTCGACTACCTCACCCTGGACCGCCAGTCGCGCACGCTCTCCGGCGGCGAGCTGGCGCGCGTCGACCTGACGCGCGCCGTCGGCTCCTCGCTGGTCAACACGCTGTACATCCTCGACGAGCCGTCGGTCGGCCTCCACCCGCGCGACAGCCAGCGCCTGGTGCGCATCCTCCAGGAGTTGCGCGCCAAGGAGAACACCGTCGTCGTGGTCGAGCACGAGCAGGAGATCATCCGCGAGGCCGACCACATCATCGACCTC
This sequence comes from Binatia bacterium, assembly GCA_050735855.1. Lineage (GTDB taxonomy): Bacteria > Desulfobacterota > Binatia > HRBIN30 > CADEER01 > JBOHWA01. The sequence goes on along the minus strand of JBOHWA010000661.1, from coordinate 1,203 downwards.
GGCCCCGCCGCCGGCGAGCAGGGCGGCGAGATCATGTTCGCCGGCCCCTACGCCGAGCTGCTCGGGCAGACCGGCTCGGCCACCGCACAGTATCTCACCGGCCGCCGGCGCATCGCGGTGCCGGCCAAGCGGCGCAGGCCGATGCGCCACGTCGAGCTCATCGTGCGCGGCGCGCGCGAGAACAACCTGCGCGGCATCGACGTGCACGTCCCGCTGTCGCGCCTGGTGTGCGTCACCGGCGTCTCCGGCTCGGGCAAGTCGACGCTGATGGAGGACGTCCTCTACCGCGGCCTGCGCAAGCGCATGGGCCAGTTCGACGGCGTGCCCGGCGCGCACGACGACATCGAGGGCTGGCAGCGCATCGCCGAGGTGGTGATGGTCGACCAGTCGCCGCTCGGCACGACGCGGCGCGCCAACCCGGTCACCTACCTCAAGGCCTTCGATCCGATCCGCGAGCTGCTCGCCGCCACCGGCCTGGCGCGGCTGCGCGGCTTCACGGCCGCGACCTTCTCCTTCAACGTCGCCGGCGGCCGCTGCGAGACCTGCAGCGGCGAAGGCTACGAGAAGGTGGAGATGCAGTTCCTCTCCGACGTCTACGTGCCCTGCCAGGTCTGCAACGGCGCGCGCTTCCGCGCCGATGTCCTCGAGGTGGCGTACAACGGCCGCAACGTGCGCGCGCTGCTCGAGCTGACCGCCGACGACGCGGTGCGCTTCTTCGGCGAGTCGTCCGAGATCAGCCGCCGCCTGCAGCCGCTGATCGACATCGGGCTCGGGTACCTGCGCCTCGGCCAGCCGCTCACCACGCTGTCCGGCGGCGAGTCGCAGCGCCTCAAGCTCGCCGCGGCGATGGGCCAGCCGAGCAAGTCGCAGACCCTCTTCCTGTTCGACGAGCCGACCATCGGGCTGCACTTCGCCGACGTCGACAAGCTGCTCGCCGCGCTGCAGGCGCTGGTCGAGCGCGGCCACTCGGTGGTGGTGATCGAGCACAACATGGAGATCGCCAAGGCGGCCGACTGGGTCATCGACCTCGGCCCCGAAGGCGGCACCGGCGGCGGCAGCCTGGTGGCGGAGGGCACGCCGGAGGATGTCGCGGTGACGGCGGGCTCACACACGGCGCGCTACCTGCGCGCGGCGCTGGAGGGCCCGCTGGCGGCCGATCCGGCCGCACTGGAGGGCGCCGGGCCCTCGGCGCCGGGGGTGGCG
>JBOHWA010000660.1:0-4193 GCA_050735855.1 Binatia bacterium | reverse complement strand
CGGTGAGGCTCGGCGACGCGGTCGGCGTGTCGGCGATCGGCGTGTCGGCCGCGCTCGGCGTCGGGGTCGGCGTCGGCGTGTCGGTCGCGCTGGGCGACGGGGTGGGGCTGGGCGAATCGACCGCGGTGGGCTCGCCACCGGTCGGCGTCGGGCTCGGGGTGTCGGTTGCCGTGCTGGTCGGCGACACGGTCGGGCTCGGTGCAGCGGTCGGCGTGTCGGTCGCCGGCACGGTGTCGGTCGGCGTCGGCGATTCGGTCGGCGTGGCGCTCTCGGTCCGCGTCTGAGTGACCGTGCGCGTGCGGGTGGCGGTGCGCGTGAGCGTCGGCGTCGCGCTCGGCGCCACGGTCGGCGGGACCGTCGCCGTGCCCGTCGGGGTGACGGTGCGGGTGAGGGTGGGCGTGCGGGTGCCGGTGGTGGTGCGGGTTGCGGTGCGTGTCGCGCTGCGGGTCGCGGTCCCGGTGGCGGTGCGGGTCGGCGACACGGTGCGCGTCGCGCTGGCGGGAATCGAGCCGGTCACCGTCGGCGTGCGGGTCGGCGTGGTGGTGCGCGTCGCCGTCACCGTGCGCGTGCCGGTGAGGGTGACGGTCGGCGAGGGCGTGGGCGTGATGCTGCGCGTCGCCGTCGCGGTGCGGGTGAGGCTCGGGGTGCGGGTGAGGGTGATCGTGCGCGTCGCCGTCGAGGTGGCGGTGTTGGCCGGCGTCGGGGTCACGCTCGCGGTGCGGGTGACGGTGCGGGTCAGCGTGATGGTCGCGGTCGGCGTCTCGGTCGGCGTCGCGGTCGATGCCGTGGTGGTCTCGGTCGCCGTGCTGGTCGGCACCGGGGTCGGGGTGCGGGTGCGGGTGTTGGTCGCGGTCACGGTCGGTGGCAGGCTGCCGACGACGGCGACGACGCCGTTGTTCCCGGTCGTCGGCAGGACGTTGCCGAGGGCGCCGTACGCGGTGGGGAAGCGGTTGATCAGCGGCAGGTTGACCTCGGGCTCCGCCTGCGGGTCGATCAGCACCTTGCACGTGTAGATCAGCGTGCCGGGCAGCGCGCCGGCGCCGAGCTCGCGGAAGACGTTGCCGCGCACGGCGCTGCAGTCGGTCTCCAGGCAGGTGAAGCTGGGCGAGGCGAGGTTGGCGAGCGCGGGATTGGCGGCGCAGTCGGGCGAGCCGTTGGGCAGGACGCGCGGCCGCAGCGGCGCCGGAAAGACGATCTCGTTGCGGATGCCGATCACCACCCGGTCGCCGGGATCGAGCGAGACGCCGATGCTCACCTCGCTGTCGGGCACGCCGAGGGCGTTGCTGATGGTGATCAGCGGCTCGGTGTCGGCGGCCCCGGTGCCGGTCGGCGTCGGCGAGGTGAAGGGCGGCGGCGTGACGGTCGGGGTGCGCGTGCGGGTCACGGTCGGGGTCAGCGTCACCGTCGGCGTCGGGGTGACCGTCGCGGTGGGGGTCGGCACGGTCGGCGTGGCGGTGCGCGTCTCGGTCGGGGTCGGCGTGATGCCGATGGTGAAGGTCTCGGTCGGCACCAGGGTGTGGGTCGGCGTGCGCGTCAGCGTCGGGGTGCGCGTCTCGGTCGGCGTCAGCGTCGGCGGCAGGACCAACACGACATCGATGGCCCCGTCGTCGCCGCGGCGCGGCAGCGACCGATTGAGCGAATCGAACGCCGCCGTGCCGACCGCCAGCAGCGGCTTGGTGCCGATCGTCGCGCTCGGATCGATGGCGAAGGCACAGGTGTAGAGCGGCCCGGCGGCGAACGGCTCGCCGTCGTCGCGCGCGATGATGGCGCGCACCTTCTGACAGAGCGGCTCCTGATCGATCGTCAGGCAGGTGAAGATGACCGTGTCGCCGAGCAGCGCCGGGGCGGGGGCGCAGTCGGGCGGTCCGCCGGGGAACAGACGCAGGACCGGCGTCAGCGGGTCGAAGATGATGTCGTTGCGCACGGTGTACGGCTCGAAGCCCTGCGGATCGAGGGTCACGGCAACATTGACGTCGGTGCCGGCGAGACCGACCGCTTCGCCGATGTCGACCACCACCTGCGGCGGCGGGGTCGGGGTCTGGGCGTGCAGCCTGGCGGGCAGCAGGACCAGGAGCAGGCAGGCGATGGCGACGCCGAGCTGTGATGTCATTGGATCGCTAACCGGAGAAGAATTTCACCACAGAGGCGCACAGACACAGCGAGGTCCCTCCACCGCAGTCGGGATGCCCCTGCGCACGCGCCCTGGCTTGTGGGCTGCGCAACCAGGCTGGCCCCCCTACCTGTCGAGATCGGTCCCCTCTGTGTCTCTGTGCCTCTGTGGTGAAGACTCTGGGCCGAAGTTCCCACTCGTTCAAGCTCCACCCGCGATCGGTCGGGCTAGCTAGGCGACCCAGCGCTGGCGCAGGAAGGCGCCGATGCCGTCGATCGCCTGGCGCGCTTCGGGCAGGGCGAAGCCAAAGGCCTGCCAGACGTGCACCATGTCGTCCCAGACCTCGAGGGCGACGTCGACACCGGCGGCGCGGGCGCGCTCGGCAAAGCGGGTGGCGTCGTCGAGCAGGATCTCCGCCGTACCGACCTGGACCAGCAGGGGAGGCAGGCCGCGCAGATCGGCGAACAGAGGCGACGCGGACGGGCCTCGCGCATCGCCGCCGGCGACGTAGGCGTCGGCCATGCGCTGCAGGCCGTCCTGGGTGACCAACGGATCGGCGGCCGCCCGCGCCTGCATCGAGGCCCCGCTCTGCGTCAGGTCGAGCCAGGGCGACAGGCAGACGCCAGCCGCCGGCAGCGGGTCGCCGCCATCGCGCAGCGCGAGCAGCGTCGCGGCGGTCAGGCCACCGCCGGCCGAGTCGCCGGCGATCGCCAGCCGGCCCGGCGCCAGGCCCTGATCGAGCAGGAAGCGATAGGCGCGCTGCGCATCCTCGACCGCCGCCGGACAGGCGTGCTCCGGCGCCAGCCGATAGTCGAGCAACAGCACCGGCGCCCCGCTGGCGCGGGCGATGTCGCCCGCCAGGTGGCGATGGGTGGTGATCGAGCCGATGCAGTAGCCGCCGCCGTGCAGATAGAGCACCGCGCGGTCGTCGGCCGTCGCCTCGGCGCGTATCCATTCGGCCGGCCGGCCGCCGGCCTCGACCGGCGTATGGCGCACATCGGGCGCCGCCGGCGCCATGCCGGTCAGGCGCTCGAGCGCCGCGCGCTGCTCGGCAAACGTGGCGTCGCGCGGAAACGGCGGGCTGCTGCGCAGCATGTCGATCATCATCTGCAGCTCGGGACTCGCCATGTCGTCTCTCACCTCTGATCGAAGCAGCCGCGGGCTGGAAAATTGCACGCGCCGAAGGGCACAGATAAACACGTTTGCCTCGGTTGAAGGAAGCGTCCGCTTGCCCATATTCATGCTTCCGCGCCGTGCCCGTGCCCCTGCCCGTGCCCGAACCTGAAGGAAGGCCGATGCCCGACCTCTACAAAGACCCCACCCAGCCGCTCGACCGCCGCGCCGACGATCTCCTCGGCCGGATGACGCTGGACGAGAAGCTCGCCCAGCTCGGCTGCGTCTGGTCGACCCAGCTGGTCGCCGATGAGCGCTTCTGCCCGACCCGCGCCGCCGCCCTGCTGGCGCACGGGACCGGCCACATCACCCGCATCGGCGCCTCGACCGGCCTGCGCCCGGCGGACAGCGCCGCCTTTGCCAACGACATCCAGCGCTTTGTGGTCGAGCAGACCCGGCTCGGCATCCCGGCGCTGATCCACGAGGAGAGCACGGCGGGCTTCACGGCGCGCGACGCGACCCAGTTTCCGCAGGCCATCGGCCTGGCCAGCACCTGGAACCCGCCGTTGATCGAGCGCGTGGCGCAGGTGATCCGGGCGCAGATGCTGGCGGTCGGGGCGCGCCAGACGCTGGCGCCGGTGCTCGACATCGCGCGCGATCCGCGCTGGGGGCGCACCGAGGAGACCTACGGCGAGGATCCCTACCTCACCAGCCGGCTCGGCGTCGCCTACGTGCGCGGCATCCAGGGCGACGACCTGGCGCGCGGCGTGGTGGCGACCGGCAAGCACTTCCTCGGCTACGGCGCCTCGGAGGGCGGCCTGAACCACGCCCCCGTGCACCTCGGCGCGCGCGAGCTGCGCGAGGTCTACGCGCGCCCGTTCGAGGCCGCCATCCGTGAGGCCGGGCTGGCGTCGATGATGAACGCCTACAACGAGATCGACGGCCTGCCCTGCGCCGGCGCCGGCGCCAT
>JBOHWA010000659.1:0-1962 GCA_050735855.1 Binatia bacterium | reverse complement strand
ACCGTGACCAGGCGCTCCGCGCCGCCGCGCTGCTGCACGCCGACGGCGATGCCGGCCGCCGTCGTGTCGAGGCGGAGGACGCGGCAGCCATCCGCCTCGCGCAGCGGTGTCAGCCGGTCGTAGAGGGCCTGTGCGAACGCCGGCGTCAGCCCGCCCGCCGCCGAAAGCGTCGGAGTGCCGCCGCCCGGCTCCGGCGCCAGTTGGCGAACGCGGAAGACGACCACATCGACCTGTGGCCGATCGTACGGCAGATCGCCGACGCTCGGCACCGCCGGGAAGCTGGCACCGGCCAGCGGCTCGCGGGCCACGGCGCGCTCCACCGACTCGCACAGCCCGCGCGCCGCGTCGCTCGAGCAGAGCGACGAGCGGACGTAGAGCAGGCAGCCGTTCGACACGATCGCATCGGTGAGATCCGACGGCCGCTCGAGCTTGAGGTAGCGGGCCGGCGGCGCCGGGCTCCACGGCAGGAGATAGCCCGGGATCGCCCACACGCGCTTGCCGACGACGGTCACCGCCGCGAGGCCGCACTCGGGCGGCATCTGGCGCAGCGCGCTCTGCAGAAAACGATACTCGAGCTGGTCCGTCGTCGGGTGTGACAACGCCGGCCATGTCCAGGCGAGCAACGCGGCCACGATCGCCGCCGCGCAGCCGACGGCGCGGGCCCGCCGCGACGGCAGCATCGGCGCGACGCCGAGCAGCACGCCGGGCAGGAAGAAGTCCTGATAGGCGACCTTCTGCAGCGACGCGACCAGGGTGTCGCGCGTCGCCAGCATCACCACCAGCGAGACGACGCCGAAGATCGGCAAGCCCGGCGGCCGGGCCCAGCGCCGCGCCGACCAGGCCGCGGCGAGCAGCGCGACGAGCAGCACGGCGTACGGCGCGCCCGCATTCGCCAGCAGATCGCCGCGGCTCGGCGACTGGCGCACGACGTCGACCAGCACGGCGCCGCTGGTCAGCAGGACCGCCGTCGCGAGGGCGGCGGCGACGCCGGCGGCCAGCCTCAGGCGCTGTCGCCCCGCGCTCGGCACCGCGCCGCACAGGACCAGCAGCGGACTGATCGCCAGCGGCATATAGGCGACCGGATGCGTGCGCGCCGCGCTGACCGCGAGCAGACAGGCCGCCGCCACGGCGCCCAGCATCGCCGGCCGATCGCCGCGGCGCAGCGCCCGGGCGCTCAACGCCAGCGCCGCCTGGACACCCAACAGCAGGGCGCCGAGCGGGGCGAAGTATCCTTCGCTCGCCGCGGTGCGCAGGCTGACCGGATCGGCGGCGAGCACGAGCCCGACCGCGAGCGCACCGGGGTGCGCCACGCCAACCGCGCGCGCCGTGCCGTACAACAGCGCCGGCGCCAGCCCGGCGAGGGCGGCGTTGGCCAGGAAGATGGCGCGGTCGGGGTGCGCGCCGGCGCGCGCCACCCAACCAAACAGCTCGAAGTAGCCCGGACCGTAGGCGGCAAGCGCCGCCGGCTCCAGCGCGCCGCGGATCCACAACGGTCCCTGCCCGTTCGCGTGTATCGGTCCCCAGACACCGCACACCAGCCGCGCCGCAAACGCCGCCGCGGTGATGGCGAGCACCCAGCGCAGCTCGCCGGCCGGCGGGCGTTGGCCGCGCCGCAGCACGACTGCTACGAGCACGAGCGCCGCCAACGGCAGCCACGGACCGGATATGGAGCCGAGGGAGCCCATCGCGTCGGCGATGCACATACTGAGCGCAGGACGGAAACCCAACTGCACGACGGCGCCCGACGACGCACGGCATCGATGACCACTTCGGCCGGTTCTCCAGCACGCGGCGCCGGGGTCCCGCCGCGCGGGCCCTTCGCCGCACGGCGCGCGCGGGTGGCGAGGCGCCGCGCGCTGGCCTGCCTGGCGGTTGTCGTCGCCCTCGCTCCCGCGCCGGCGTGCTGCAGCGACCGCGTCTTCGCCCCCGGCAACGAGGATCGCCTGGCGGCGATGCTGGGCC
>JBOHWA010000658.1:0-4410 GCA_050735855.1 Binatia bacterium | reverse complement strand
GCCTGGGCTGGCTGCGCCAGCACTACGCCGGGCTGGCCGCCGGCGAGCGGGCGTGCGTCGACGGGCTGCTCGCCGGCAGCGGCTGCGAGCCGCTGCTGGTCGGCTGAGCGCTGCCGATGACGACGCGACGAGTCGTGCTGCTGCTCGCTGTGCTCACCGTGGTGGTGGGCGGGCCGCCTGCCTATCGCTACCTGAAGCTGTACGGCCCCGGGCGCCTGCAGCGCATCGTCGATCCGATCGGTCCGCCGCGCGCGGTGATCTGGGACACCGGTCCGAGCGCGCCGGCGGCGCCCATCGATCAGCGCCCACCGAACATCGTCGTCATCGTCGCCGACGACCTGGGCTTCAATGATCTGACCTGGGCCGGTGGGGGCATCGCCAACGGCGCGCTGCCGACCCCACGCATCGATTCGCTCGCCCGCGACGGCGTCCAGTTCACCGCCGGCTACGCCAACAACGCGACCTGCGCGCCGTCCCGCGCGGCCATCCTGACCGGGCGCTACCCGACCCGCTTCGGCTTCGAGTTCACGCCGGCGCCGAAGATGTTCATGCGTCTGATCGCCAGCATGACGGCCGACCAGCCGGGCGTGCTCCATCCGGCGATCTATCACGAGGAGCGCGAGGCCGACGTGCCGTCGATGGAGCAGCAAGGCGTGCCGCCGGAGGAGGTGACGCTGGCCGAGCTGCTGCGCGCGCGCGGCTATCACACCGTCGGGCTGGGCAAGTGGCACCTGGGCGAGACACCGGCGCTGCGGCCCGAGGCGCAGGGCTTCGACGAGCATCTCGGCTTCTACGCCGGCGCCTCGATGTATCTCGAGGCGGACGATCCGCGCGTCGTCAATTCGGTCCAGGACTTCGATCCGATCGACGTCTTCCTCTGGGCCAATCTGCCCTTCGCGGTGCGCAAGAACGGCAGCGATCGCTTCCAGCCCGACCAGTACATGACCGACTACCTCGGCGAGCAGGCGGTGCAGGCGATCGAGGCGAACCGCCATCGCCCGTTCTTCCTCTACTTCGCCCCCAACGCGCCGCACACGCCGCTGCAGGCGCTGCGCGCCGACTACGACGCGCTGCCCGGCATCGAGAACCATACCGAACGCGTCTACGCGGCGATGGTGCGCGCCCTCGACCGCGCCGTCGGCAACATCCTCGACGCGCTGCAGGCCAACGGGCTGGCGGACAACACCCTCATTCTCTTCACCAGCGACAACGGCGGGGCGAACTACATCGGCCTGCCCGACATCAACCGCCCCTACCGCGGCTGGAAGGCGACGTTCTTCGAGGGCGGCCTGCACTCTCCCTTCTTCATCAAATGGCCGGCGGCGCTGCCGGGCGGCGGCACGTTCGACCAGCCGGTGGCGCACGTCGACATCTTCGCCACCGCCGCGGCGGCGGCCGGTGCGGCGCTTCCAGCCGATCGCAAGATCGACGGCGTGAACCTGCTTCCCTTTCTGCGTCAGGAGGTCGCCGGTCCGCCGCACGAATCGCTCTTCTGGCGCTCCGGCCATTACCAGACGCTGATGGCGAATGGCTGGAAGCTGCAGGTCGCCGAACGCCCGCGGCGCGACTGGCTCTTCCACCTGGCGGAAGACCCGACCGAGCGCGTCGATCTGTCGGCCCAGCGGCCCGACAAGCTGCGCGAGCTCAAGGCCCTGCTCGCGGCCCGCGACGCCGAGATGGTAGCGCCGGCCTGGCCCTCGCTGATCGAGGGCTCGATCCCCATCGATCACCCGCTCGGCGTCGCCGAGCAGCCGACGGACGAGTACATTTATTGGGAGAATTGACCGCGGCGCGCCGCGCGAGCGATCGCGTCGGCCGTCCCACCTCGAAGGAGCCCGCCATGCACGTGTTGAGAACGCCGGATGCCCGCTTCGCCGATCTGCCTGATTTTCCCTTCACGCCGCACTATCGCGAGGTGCGTGACGCGGACGGCACGGTCCTGCGCATCGCGACGATCGACGAGGGGCCGCGCGACGCCGCGCCCGTCCTGCTGATGCACGGCGAGCCCTCGTGGTCGTTTCTCTATCGACACATCATCGCCAAGCTCGCCGCCCTCGGGCATCGCGTCGTCGCCCCCGACCTGATCGGCTTCGGCCGCTCCGACAAGCCGAGCGAGCAGACCGACTACACCTACGAGCGCCACGTCGCCTGGATGCGCGAGTGGTTGGTGGGCATGCAGCTCCAGAACGCGACGTTCTTCGGCCAGGACTGGGGCGGGCTCATCGGCCTGCGTCTGGTCGCCGCGCAACCTGAGCGGTTCGCACGCCTGGTGGTGGCCAATACCGCCCTGCCGATCGGGCAGGGATGGAGCGAAGGCTTCAGCCGCTGGCTCGATTTCAGCCAGCGCGTACCGGTGCTGCCAATCGGCGACATTGTCCAGACCGGCAGCCAGCGCCCGCTGAGCGCCGCCGAGAAGGCCGCCTACGACGCGCCGTTCCCCGACGAAACCTACAAGGCGGGCGCGCGCCGCTTCCCGACCCTGGTGCCGATCACGCCGCAGCACGCCTCGGTCGCCGAGAATCTGGCCGCCTGGAAGGTGCTCGAATCGTTCACCCGCCCCTGTCTCACCGCCTTCAGCGACGCCGACCCGGTCACCCAGGGCGGCGAGCGGCCCTTCCAGGAGCGCATCCCAGGCGCGCAAGGCCAGCCGCACGTGACGATCCACGACGCCGGCCACTTCCTGCAGGAGGACAAGCCCGACGAAATCGCCGCCCTGTTGCATCGCTTCATCGCGGCCTGACGGATTGGGTCTGCGCGCCGCCGACGCGGCTGGTTGTGCCTACAGGGCGCCGCTGTCGTGCACGACCTCGCCGCCGACGACGGTGCGCAGTACCGCGGTGTCGGGCAGGGCATCGAGCGGGCAGGTGAGCGGGTCGCGGTCGACGACGGTGAGATCGGCGCCGCCGCCCGATGCGAGCCTGCCGATACCGTCCCAGCCAAGCACACGCGCCGCCTCGACCGTCCACATCGCCAGCGCCTCGGCGCGCGTCACCGTCTGCGCCGGGCCACGGTTGCTGTGACCGCTGACGCAGAAGCGCGGCTGCTCGGCCAGGGCGATGTGCTCGAAGACGTTCTTCGGGCCCCAGTCGGTGCCGCAGCCGACGGGCATGCCGGCGTCGAGCAGACGGCGCAGCGGGATGAGGTCGTCCCACACCTGCGGGCCGATGCGCTCGCCCATCAGGTCGCCCTTGCCCCAGGCGAACGAGAGGCTGGTGGTGACGCGGAAGCCGAGCCTGGCGTAGCGGCGCGCCTGCTCGGCGGTGACGAGATAGGCGTGCTGCAGGATCCAGCCGGCCTCGCGCACCGGCCAGCGCGCTGCGGCAGCCTCGGCGCGCGGCAGGAAGTCGTCGTGATCGCGGTAGCCGGCCCCGATGAAGTTGAGGCGCAGGCCGCGCGCGGCGCAGAAGGCGATCGCCGCCTCCTCTTTGGCGTCGCTGACGAACGTGACGCCGCGCGTCTCGTCGCCATATGGACCCCGATAGGGCTGGTGCATGCGCAGGAAGCCGGGCCAGCACGGCCCGCCGCGCGACAGGGTGACGCCGTCGTGGCGCAGCCACGGGTCAGCGCGCGCGGCCATGGCCAGCGCCTGTTCGAGATTGGCGTGGAACTCGGCGTCGCTGAGCGGCTGCATCCACGGCAGGCCGTAGGGCTCGGCTTCGAGGGCGGTGAGGACGCGCAGCTTCAGCTGCCCGGATTCGCGCAGCATGCCGTAGGCGGCGATCTCCATGGCGCCCATGGCGTGTCCCTCGTAGATCGCCGTGACGCCCATGCGGTGGTAGGCGGCCATGGCGGCGACGGCGCCCGGCAGCACGGCGGTGGGGTCGAGCAGGGGGATCTGGCGCAGCAGTGACGACATGAAGGCGTCATTGCCGTAATAGTTGTTCACCGAGCCGCGCAGGATGCCGGTCGGTTCGCCGGCGTCGTCCTTCTCGATCCACACGTCGTCGACGCGGTCGGGCGTATCGCGTGTCAGACCGAGGCGGGTGAGTGCCGCGCTGTTGAAAGCGCAGACGTTGGGGGTCACGGGCGCCCACGCCTGCAGGAAGACCGGATGGTCGCGCGTGGCCCGATCGAGCACGTGGCGGTCGGGCAGGGCGCCCTCGGCGAGGTCGCGCCAGGAGCGGCGCAGGAAGTAGTGCGGCTCGCCGATCGGCGTCGCCATCACCCACTCGCCGGCGGCCGTCGCGGCCGCTTTGGTGGCCAGGCGCCTGACGATGTCGGCGTGGTCGCGCGCATCGGCGAGGTCGACCAGCGGGAAGGCGAAGGCGCCGAAGTGCAGCAGGTGGGGATGGGTGTCGACCAGACCGGGCAGCAGCGTCGCGCCGCGCAGGTCGACGCGCGCCGCGCCGGGTCCAGCGAGGCGCTCCATGTCGGCGCGGCCGCCGATGCCGGCGACGAGCCCGTCGCGCT
>JBOHWA010000657.1:0-19667 GCA_050735855.1 Binatia bacterium | reverse complement strand
TGACGCGTCAGGCGATCTACGTCCACTTCCGCTCGCGCGGCGGGTTGCTGGTCGCGCTCGTGCGCCGCGCCGACGAGCGCGCCGAGATCCACGCGCGTTTTCGCGCCGCGCTCGCCACGCCGGATCCGCGCCAGCGCCTCGATGCCTTCCTGCGCGTGTGGTTCGACTTCGTCCCGACCATCCACCCCGTCGCCCGCTCGCTGATGCGGGCGCGCGGTGACGATCCCGACGCGGCGCGGGCGTGGGCGGATCGCATGGCGGCGCTTCGCCAGGGCTTCGCGATGCTCGCCAGGAGCTTGCGCCGTGATGGCGTGCTGGCGCCCGACTGGACCGCGCCGAGCGCCGCCGACTTCCTGTGGGCCGGCTCGTCGTTGCCGACGTGGGAGCTGCTCGCCATCGACCGCGGCTGGGGAGCAGCGAAGACGTCGAAGCTGTTGCGCCGGTCGCTGGCCGCGGCCGTCCTCACACAAGCCGTTCGATGAGACAGGCCGGAAGGACCGGGCGACCCCGCCCGCTCAGCTGACGCGCCGCGGCGCCAGGAGCCAACTCGGTGATGTCGCGCCCAGGCGCTCGGGGTGCGGAATACGCAGCGAGCGGAAGCCGACCTCGACCAGCCCTTCGGCGCGCAGCCCGGCCAGCAGCGCGTTGAGCGTCTGGCGCGACACGCCGACGATGCGCGCCAGCTCCTCCGGCGACAGGCGCAGAACCACCGGGCCGACGCCGGCGCGCACCGAGCGCCGCCGATCGACCAGATCGCCGAGGCGGCTGCGCAGCCGCTCGTCGGGCGGCAGCGAGCGGGTGTCCGAGAGCTGGCGTATCACCAGCGCGTAGCGCTCCAGCGCCAGCGTGGCGAACGGCCGAATCCAGCGCGGCTCGACGTCGATCAGGCGCTCGAACTCGCGGCGCGACAGCACCAGCACCCGCACCGCGGTGGACGCCAGGGTGCTGACCACCGCGTCGGCGCCGGTCAGCAGCGAGTACTCGCCAATCCAGAACCCCGGCTCGCCGACGTGGATCAGATCCTCAGTCTCAGCTCCGACGGCCCGGACGACCTGCAGCCGGCCTTCGAGCAGGCCGTACAGCCCGTCGAGACGGGTTCCGGCGCGGGTGACCACCTGTCCGCGACGGTAGGACCGCACCACCGACCGGCGGACGAACTCCTCCTGCAGCGCCGCCGGGAGCTGGTTGAACCAGGCCCCCTCGCGCAGCAGGCGCAGCATCCAGGACACCGGGGCCGGGCTCATGGGCAAAAACTACCACCCTTCTGCCAGGCGGCAAACTGAACGAAACCGCTAGGCGGCCGTGACCCTGCCGGGCTATGCGTTCTCGCCACTCTGTCGCGCGCGCGACAGCTTCTACCCGAACGCGGTGCCATACGGCGGCCATCGACGGAAGAAGGAGGGACTCGTGACGCATCACATCGGCAGACTGTTCGTCATCACCGTTCTACTCGCCGGGCTCTGCGCCAGCGCGTCGGCGCAGCCGAAGGCGCCGGCGGCCCAGGCCAAGAAGCCCAACATCCTGGTCATCTGGGGCGACGACATCGGCATCTGGAACATCAGCTTCAACAGCCGCGGGATGATGGGCTACACGACGCCCAACATCGATCGTCTCGCCAACGAGGGCGTCTCGTTCACCGACTACTACGGCCAACAGAGCTGCACAGCAGGCCGCGCCGCGTTCATGGGCGGCACCGTCCCGGTGCGTACGGGAATGACCAAGGTCGGCCTGCCGGGCGCCGCACAGGGCTGGCAGAAGGCCGATCCGACCATCGCCGCGCTGCTCAAGGCGCAGGGGTATGCCACCGGTCAGTTCGGCAAGAACCACTTCGGCGATCGCGACGAGCACCTGCCGACGATGCACGGCTTCGACGAGTTCATGGGCAATCTCTACCACCTCAATGCCCAGGAGGAGCCCGAGAACCTCGACTATCCCAAGAACCCCGAGTTCCTGAAGAAGTTCGGTCCGCGCGGCGTGCTCAAGTCCAAGTCCGATGGCAAGGGCGGGCAGACGATCGAGGACACCGGCCCGCTGACCAAGAAGCGGATGGAGACGGTCGACGCGGAGACGTTGGCCGCGGCGAAGGAGTTCATCGAGCGCCAGACCAAGGCCGGCCAACCCTTCTTCGTCTGGTGGAACGGCACCCGCATGCACTTCCGCACCCACGTCAAAGCCGAGAACCGCGGCATCTCCGGGCAGGACGAGTACAGCGACGGCATGGTCGAGCACGACGGTCACGTCGGCGAGCTGCTCAAGCTGATCGACGACCTCGGTATCGCCGACGACACCATCGTCATGTACTCGACCGACAACGGCCCGCACTACAACACCTGGCCCGACGCGGGCACGACGCCGTTCCGCGGCGAGAAGAACTCGAACTGGGAAGGTGCCTACCGCGTGCCCGCCTTCGTCCGCTGGCCCGGACACTGGCAGTCGGGCAAGACGGTCACCGGCATCGCGGCGCACGAGGACTGGATGCCGACCTTCCTCGCCGCCGCCGGGATGCCCGACATGATGGACCGCCTGCTGAAGGGCGACACCTTCGCCGGCCGCCGCTACCGCGCCCACCCCGACGGCTACGACCTCAACGACTATCTGGCCGGCACGGCGCCGGCCTCGCCGCGGAACGAGTTCTGGTACGTCAACGACGACGGACAGATCGTCGCCGCACGCTACAACGACTGGAAGGTGGTGTTCCTCGAGAACCGCGGCGAGGCGTTCGGCGTCTGGCGCGAACCGTTCGTCGAGCTGCGCGTGCCCCTGCTCTTCAACCTGCGCCGCGACCCGTTCGAAAAGGCGCAGCACAACTCCAACACCTACAACGATTGGTTCCTCGAACGGTCGTTCGCCGTCGTGCCGATCCAGGCCATGGCCGCCCAGTTCCTGCAGACGATGAAGGACTATCCGCCGAGCCAGAGCCCGGGTTCGTTCAACCTGAGCAAGATCCAGGAGCAGCTCGAGCACGGCGCCGCCGGTCAATGAGCCCAGCCGCGCGGGCCACGGACCGGCGGCGGTCCTGGTCCGCGCGCGTGACGAGCGTCGACGCCCCCCGAGGCGGCCCGCGCCGGTTGCCTTGCAGGTTCCCCGAACCAGCAAGTAGAGGCCTCGATGACACGGGCGATGATGCGACACATCGGGCGGGCCCTCCGCCGAGCAAGTGGCGGCACGGCAATGGTGCTTCTGGTCGCGCTCGCCTGCGCCGCGGCGCGGGCACAGGATGACCCGCCGTTTCATCTCGTCGGCGACAGCCTGCAGCGGCGCGCCAACGCCGCGCTGACGCTGATGACCTTTGCCGTCACGCCCGATCTGAACAGCAGCTTCCTGTCGATCGAAGCCGGCAGCGGCACGACCGCCAATCCCGAGGTCAAGCCATGCGGCAGCCGCTGACGGCGCAGGCGCACAATCGTCGGCTTCCCCTTCGCCGAACGCGGTCACGGCGAGGAGATGCAACGCCTGGCCGATGCCCGCTACGCCGACCTGCAGGCGCAGGGCGCCTTCGCGCCAGCGACGGCCAGCTGGTAACGAAGAGCGCCCGGGATCACCCATGATGCACGGTGGAACGCTGATCGCGGGGACGATTCTCTGCAGCACCGTCCTGGCGACGCCTGTGATCCTGCACGGGGCGCGTCCCTTCTCACCGGCCCTCCCGCAAGCCGGGCTCGAGGGGTCGTGGGTGGCCGTCACGGCCGAGGAGGCGGCCAAGGGAACACGCTGGGGCGTCGATCTCGATTTCACCTACGGGCCGGCGGCCGCTCTGGCCACGCGCTACTTCGCCAGCAACTACTACGCGGTCATCCTGCCGCTGCTCGGCCTCGTATCGATTGCGTTCGGCGCGTGCTTTGCGGGAGTCGTGCTTCACACCCGCGCGCCGCGGGCGTGGCCGGCGACGGTCGCGCGCGTGGGCGTGGCGGCGGCGCTCACGGCCCTGCTGGCCCTCGCGTGGACGGACGCCTTCTTCTTCTCATTCTCGTTCCTGGTGTTCCTGTCTGCGATGCGGGCCGCGGATCTGACCGCCGCCGGCCGGGCGTTGACGGTCGTCGGCGTGATCGGGCTCGGCGCGGCCGGCGTCAGCAAGGTCTCCTATCTCCTCCTCTCGGTTGCGCTCTTGATCGTCGCCGACCTCTATCGCGCCATCGATCGGCGCGCACCGGTGTTGACCATCGTCTGCCTGGCCTCGTGCGTCGCCACCTTCTGCATCGTCGGCCAGCAGCTGGCGGACTTCCCCGCCTTCGTGGCGATGGGAGTGGACAATGTCCTCTGGTACTCGGAGGCGATGAGCCTCGTCGGGTACCACAGCGAGGTCGCCGTCTTCGCCCTGCTGTGCGTCGTCTTTGTCGCGGCCGCCGGCCGGCTCGAATGGCGCCGTCACGCCACGTTTCGCGAGCGCGCCAGGGCCGTGTTGCTTGTCGGCGGGGTCGGCCTGTTCTGCCTCATGGGATTCAAAGAGGGATTCGTGCGACACGACTATCACGACCTGATCGGCTGGTACACGTTGTCCGGCGGGATCGGCTTGTACGCGATCTCGCTGACGCCGCCGCTGTCGGCGCGGGCCTTCGCGCTGTGCACCATGGTCTCCGTCATCGGCCTGTTGCTGCCGCCGATCCGATTCGGCTGGCGGAACGGAGACCCGAACGCGCTGCAGAACCTGGCCAGGGGGCAGGCCTTCAAGTTGATCGCTCGACCGATGGTTGAAGCCCGGCGCGCGGTCAGCTTCGCCTTGAACCCGGCATCCTTCATCGCCGACATCGACGCGGCGAAGGAGCGGGCGTGGGCGACGATTCGCGCCGAATCCCCGTTGCCTGCGCTGGCGGGGTCAGTCGATATCATCCCCTCCCGGCAGAGCGCGGTGATCGCCCACGGCCTCGCGTTCCGGCCGCGGCCGGCATTCCAGGAATACCAGACGTTCAAGCCGAGAGCGATCGAGGCCAATCGGCGCTATTTCTCCTCGACCGCCCGCCCCGAGTGGCTGCTGTTCACGCCGGGCTCGATCGACGGACGGCATCCGGCTTCCGCCGAAGGCGCACAGTGGCCGCTGTTCCTTCGCCACTACGAGCCGGTGGGTCGCGTCCAGCGGACGCTGATTCTCAGACGGCGAGCAGAGTCGCTGCCCGATCTGCTCGGTGAACGGCAGCTGGTCCAGGCCCGCATCGGCGACCAGGTGGCCGTGCCCTCCGTCGATGCGCCGCAGTTCGTGACGATTTCCATCCGCCGGTCGGCGATCGGCTCGTTGCTGAACCTGCTGTACAAGGCGCCGCCGCTGCATCTGCGCGCCGAGTACCGCGGCGGCGGCTCCCAGACGTTTCGCCTGATCCCCGCCATCGCGCAGAGCGGGGCGATCCTGGTACCGACCATCGAGAAGCCCGGACAGTTCGCGCGGCTCGCCGGCGGCGATGCATCGCCGCCGGGGTCGCGCCGGCCGATATCGTTCGAGGTGGTTGCGGGAAGGTTCGGTCGTCTCGCCTACGCGGCGGACGTCGAGTTCGGCTTCCAGGCGATCGACGTCGCCCCCATGCAAGCCGCGGCGGCGAAGAAGCATTCCCTCCAGGCCCAATAGAGGCCTGTCCGTCGAGCGGGCCGCGACGTCAGCGGTGCGGCGGCAGCGCCGCACGGAGCGTGCGCGCGGCGGCGCTGAAGGCAGCCGCATCGGCGTAGCGCCAACCGTGCACGACACGCGTCGCGCCGAGCGCCGCGATCCGCTGCATCTGATCGGCGGCCTTGGCGCGGTCGTCGATCGCCAGCGCGGTGACGACGACGATCTCCGGTGGCGCCTTGCCCGCCGCCGCCATCTCCGTGCGCAACTGCGCCACCTGCGGACCGAGGGCATCGAGATCATAGCCCATCGGCATCCACGCGTCGCCGAAACGGACGGTGCGGCGCAGCGCGTGCGGCGCGGCACCGCCGATGAAGATCGGCGGGCGCGGCGGCCGCGGCCGGAAGAGAAACCGCTGGCCGTTGCTCTCGACCTCATCGCTGGCGAAGCAGCGGTGCAGAAACGCCAGCGTCTCGTCGGTGATCCGTCCGCGCTGCTGAAACGGCACGCCGACGGCGCGAAACTCCGCCTCCATCCAGCCGGCGCCGGCGCCGAAGAGGAGCCGGCCGCCGGACAGCTCCTGGATCGTCGCGATCCACTTCGCGGTCGCCAGGGCGGGCCGGTAGGGGAGGACGAGCACGCCGGTGCCGAGACCGATGCGGCGCGTCACCCCGGCCAGCATGGCCAGCGTGGCGAGCGGATCGAGATAGCGGCCCTCGGAACCTTCCGCATCGTCGGGTGGAATGGCGACGTGGTCGCCGACCCACACGTCGTCGATGCCCTCATCCTCGGCCGCCCGCGCGCAGGCAAGCAGCGTGGCGGGGGCCGACTGTGGCCCCATCGTGCGCACGTACATTCCGAGCTTCATGCCGGCGACGTAGCGCAGAACGCCGGCGTCGTCGAGCGGCGCGCCGGTCAGGCCGGTCCATGGGGAGGGCGACACTCGCCGCCGCAGAGCCGGACTACAAGCCGAGTAGGTCGCCGGTCGTGCCGGCGGAGGCGTCCCAGTAGCGCATCGCTCAGCTCAGTCGATCGTCTCGATCCTCGTGCAGCGCCTCGGAGAGCGGCGCACGCGAGACCGGTAACGGCCGTGTCCACAGATCGCGCGCTGGTTTACGTATCGGCAATCGCGCCAGGCCCGCCTCGACGAGGCGTTGCAACTCGGCGGAGGCATCGCTGGGCGGCGTGATCTGCGCCACCGGCCTGCCGCGATCGAGCACGGTGACGGTTTCGCCGCGCGCGACCAACCGCAAGTAGTAACTCAGCCGATTCTTCAGATCCGTCACCGGGGCCGTTTTCATCTGGCTAGAGTGGCCAGATGAAACGGGCGTCGCAAGCGCTGAGCGCAGCTCGACCGCGCGAGCCCTCGTCGCGCAGGCCCGGAGACGCTCGAGGCGTTCCTCGATGCGTGCAGCCGGTGAGCAGCGCAAGGCACCTCGGCGCACCGGATTGTCCAAGGCCGGCGGCGAGGGGGCAGTGTACCGATGGCTCCGTCATCGCGTCGAGGGGAGTGCATTGCGCATGTCGTCGAGGAACTCCGACGCCGGCTCGACGACCAGAAATTTTTGTCCCTCGCCTTGTCGAGCCGGTGGAAGCTGAGCCCTGGACTGGCCGGGTTCACCTGCAGGTCGAACGCCGTCGTCTTGACGGCCTTCTGCTCGTCCCCGCTCAGTCGCGCGAGGCTGCCGGTGAAGGTGTCGGCAATGCGGAACTCCATGCTGGCCTCAGGATCGCCGGGTGTACGCGGGAATGGCCCGGATCAGGAACTCGTCGAAGAGCGGAACGGTGAACGCCATCTCGCCATGCGCCGGGCTGTACACCATTCCCTTCTTGATCAACTTGGCCCGCACGGGTCCCAGGCTGGTGACCATGATGCCGAGCTCATTGGCAATGTCCGCGGTGCGCTGCGCGCCCGGCCCGAGCGCGGCCATGGCGCGCAGGTACTTCCGCTCGCTCGGCGTCAGGCGGTCGAAGCGGACGCGGAAGAAACTCTCGTCCAGGCGGGCGATCACGGTCGGGGTCGCGCGGTGGATGGTGTCCATGGTGATCGGGCTGCTCAAGGCGAGATTCCAGGCGTGGTACCCCCATTCCTGGATGAAGTACGGGTAGCCCTTGGTGAGGCGAAAGACCTCCTGCAGCGCGGCGGCCTCGAATGTCACCGCAGCCGCCTGCGCCGGGTCGCGCAGCGCTCGGTTGGCGTCATCCTCGGAGAGCGCACCGACGTCCGGGAAGCTGAAGAGTCGCTCGGCGTAGGACTTCGACTCACCGGCCAAGCCGGGCAGGATCGGCAGGCCGGCGCCGAGCAGCACCAGGGGGAGTTGGCGCTGCTGCACCTTGTGCATCGCCATGATCAGGGCGCCTAGCTCTTTCGGCGCGAAGTACTGAATCTCGTCGATCAGGACCGCCACCGCACTCTGCCGCTCCTCGGCTGCTTCACCGACGGCTGCAAACAGGTTGGGCAGATCGATCTCGATGTCTCCGCTGTCCGCGGTCCCCACCTCCGGATCAATGTCCAGTCCCAGCGTCACGTCGCCGACCGTGATCCTGAGCCCGCCGATAAAGCTGCGCAGCACCGGCAGGCCGCGCTTGACCTTGTCACCCGCGCCAGCGACCCGATCGAGGTCGTGCAGCAGGATCCGCAGGTGCGCGGCGATGAGCGGGCCGAGCGGCTTGTCCTCGTGCGTCTCGATCGAGATCGTGCGGTAGCCGACCTGCTGCGCCAGACGCTCGATCTCGTTGAGCAGCACCGTCTTGCCCACCCCGCGCAGACCGGTCAGCAGCATGCTCTTCTCTGGCCGCCGCGCCTTGATGCGGCCAAGCAGGATGCGAGCCTGTTCGAGGAGCGGGTCGCGACCCACCAACTCAGGCGGCGGGGATCACGCCCCAGGCGAGAAGGGGTTCGTGATTGGGTCCATCGCCAGTCATCGATACCAGATTATTGTCGATTATTCATGGTTATTCATAAATTCAGGTATACTCGGCTAAACTCCCCATAAACCCAGGATTCATACCCGGAAAACCTTCATCATCTCGTCGCCGAGGTGGTTGATCACCTTCACGGCGATGCGGCCGTTCTTCGGCTTGTCGAACGGACGCGAAGTGTCGCTGTGCCCGCCCCTCGGCGCAGACGAGTTCCCCCGGCCACGGTGTGAGGGCCGTGAAGCTGATGCGGTCCTCCTTGTGCGCCTGCTGCACGCCCGCGGTCTTGAGGTTCTCCAGGATCATCTGCGGGAACGACTGCTTGGCGCCGCACTCCGGACTGGCCTCGGCCACCGCATCGATCACCTCGCCGTTCTCGTCCACGCCCAGGCCGTGATGCGGGCTGAAGCTCTCGACGGTGAACGGGCCGACGACGCCGACCTCGTCGTACGGCCTGTCAGACAGGTACTCGTTCTCGGCCTTGGCGGCGATGGAGGCGTCGATCTCCTTTTTCCGCGGATGCGTTCCTTCCAACTCTTTCCGTGCAGCTTCCTGGCAGGCCCCGGGTCTTGTCGGCGTCACCTTGGGATCTCCCATTTCCGCCCACTGCTTCGTGAGCGCGTCGTTCAGCGGGAGCAACGGGTCGCGTGGTCCTCAATAGGATCGGACGCATCCCGAGGGGATCACGCCTGGAATCGGTGCTCATTGTGCCACTGGAGATACCTCCGCGAGGGGTGGTGCGTCGGGTCGCGCGGGAGATTGGCCAGGCGCTGACCATGCAAGCGGTAATAGGCCTTGCCGTTGAACCATTCATCGCGGATCTTCGGGCTGACTTCGACGTTGAGGTCGACGGTGATGGTGACAAGCCCCTTGTCGAAGAGTTTGTGGAAATCGGAGCGTAGGAGCAGGCCGTTCTGCAACTCATGCGGCCCTTGCTCGGCGTAGGGCAGGATGTGGGCTGCCTCCAGAACCGGCAAGGTACGCTCGCCGGTGATAGCGCAGCGGCGCTGGTAGGCGTCGGTGACGACGACCTGGAACCCGCTCTGACCCAGGCGTGGCCTGACAAGAAGCGGCTGGCCATAGCGGTCCTGATCCTGCGCATATACGGCTGGAGCATCGGCCGCGAGTGGAAGCGCCTGGCGCGCTTCGACTTCGCTCCATAACCGGGCGCCGGGCTCCTTTCGTGAGTCGAAGTAGCAGCCGACGACCACGTTGTTCTTCCAATAGGGCTTTGAATCGATCCATTGGTCGCGTGGCCAGAAGAAAGGCTCGCTGAGCACGGTGCAGCCGACATACGGGTCTTTTGCGGTCTTGTCCGCCGCCAGCCGCCGGATCATGGCCTCGAAGTGTACGCGGCTGGCTGCGCCGTTCTTCCGTTCGAAAACGTCCCACACCATCGACATCGGCAAGGCCGAGAACTTTACGAAGAACGCGCCGCCGGCGACGTGGTTAAAGGGCTTCTTCAGCTTGAACAGAAACGGTGCGCCGGGTTGGAGATTGGTGAAGGGTGGCTTACCGCTGGGCTGCCAGAAATTGACCTCATCCGCGCCTTCTCGGCTGAGAAAGTCGAACCAAGTGTTGTCGGTTACCCCAACCCAGTACTGCATCACGCACGCTCAATCGGATTCCGGTCACGACGGTTTGCATCGCGCTGGGAGAACCCCTTCTTGCCCTCACCCTCCAGAAAGAACGGCGGCGCGGACAGGTCCATGACGCGGCTGATGCCGAGTTTGCGCCCGACGGCTTCGAGGCCGGAGATCCACAGGCGCGCGGCCTCGTTGTTCTTCTCGGCCTCCTTCCGCTCGTCGCCTTTCAGGTCTTCGTCGTCCGCGTCGTGCGGCTTTTCCCGGTAGCAGTGATGCGCCTCATCGTTGATGACCAGGATGTTCTTCATGCCCATCAGCTCGGGCATGACCCGCTGGATCATCTGCCCTTCGGTTTCCAACGTGTCGGGCTCTGCGCCGGTACGGCCCTGCAAAAGCTGGCGCCCGCCCTTGGACAGCTCGACCCGCTCGCGCAGCTTGAAGGCGTGGTAGTTGGTGATGACGATCTTGGCGCGGTTCACCTCGTCGAGCATGTCCTGCGGCACCAGCTCGCGGTCGCGGTAGTAGCTGTCCGGGTCGTTCGGGTGCAGCACGCGCAGGCGATCCTTGATCGTCAGACCGGGCGCGCACACCAGGAAGCCGCGTGTGAACGTCTTGCTCGCCGGGTGGCGCACCGCGTTGATCGTCTGCCACGCGATGATCATCGCCGCGCACGTGGTCTTCCCGGCCCCCGTCGCAAGCTTGAGCGCCAGGCGCATCAGCTCCGGGTTGGCGTCCCGGTTGGCCGCGGCGAGGTAGTCGAGCAGGCGCTTGCCGTTCTTCGACTGCGGCGCGACCTCGGTGAGCCAGATGGCCGTCTCCACCGCCTCGACCTGGCAGAAGAACGGCCGGATGCTGCTGAACGAGTGTTGGCGCCAGTGTTGGAGCAGCCGGGCCGTCTCCGGCGTCACCTGCCACTGGCCGGGTGACGGCAGCGAGCGCCAGGCGCCGACGTGCTGCCGCACGTCGTTGATCATCGAGGTGGTGTCGTACTGCTGCGCCTTGGTCGAGAGCCCCTTGCCCTCGTCGAAGATCATCACCTCCTGAGCGGCCGACTTCTTGTGCTTCTTCGGCTTGGGGATCGGCGTGATGAACGCGGCACGGCGGCGGGATTCGATGATCTGCTGGGTGGGCTGGCCCGTTTCATCCAGCTCCCAGTGCCGCCGGGGGCCCTCGTAGGGTGAGTTGAGGATCGGGTGGTCGAAGAACGGGTTCGATGTCGGCTGCTGCTCGCTCACATCGACTCCACGTGCATCGCAGCGCGGGCGGCCGACACGGTCGAGATCTGCCGCCGCTTGCACCTCGAACGCCGTGACCATCTGTTCGCCCGCACACTGCATGGTCAGCCAATGGCCTGCTTGTACACGCGCTCGGTGCGCAGTTCGGGCAAGCCGGCCGCCTTCCCAGAGCTGGCGTGCGTCAGCAGCACGCCGGGCCGCCGCGGCCCCCAACTCCTGCACTCGTACATCTTCACACCGGAGAGCAGCAAACTCGCCCACGGCTGACGCACGGACAGTACCCTGATCTGCATCCGCTTCCTCCCGTCTCGATGTGCGCGCGGCAGATGCTCCGCCAAAGGAAGCAGTAGGGGCAAAACGCTGATTCGAGTCAAGGAACAGAGCTGACAACGGTTGGCTGAGCGTAGGTGAGTACCGAACCGGCGCCCAGATCCCGATCTTCTCGCGACCATCGGTGATCTGCACCTGCCGCTAGGACCGCGTTGCAGCGCCCATGGCCCGGCTCGACCGCAATGACATCTGCGCCATCGCTCCCATCGCCGCATGCTCTGGCGTGCGGTTGCGTGTTGCCGGGTCGCCGACCGCCTTGCTACGCTGCACGGCAATGAGACTGACTGCGGTATTCGAGCCGGCCGAGGAAGGTGGCTTCATCGCGTCCGTGGAAGAGTTGCCCGGCGCCAACACGCAGGGCGAGACGCTCGACGAGGCGCGCGCCAACCTGCTCGACGCGGTCGCCCTCCTGCTGGACACCAACCGGGAAGCGGCCGAGCGCGAGATTGCCGGGCGCTCTGTCATCCGCGAGCCGTTGCACCTCGGCGAGTGAAGCGGTTGACCTGATTCGGCACCTCGAAGCGCACGGCTGCGCGTTCGTGCGCGAAGGTGGCGAGCACAGCGTGCATCGCCACACGGCGAGCGGTCGGCAGTCGACCGTACCGCGCCACCGCGAAGTCAAAGAGGGCTTGGTGCGCCGCATTTGCCGCGCGCTGGGCGTCCCGCAGCCGTAGGTCAGTCATCGCCCAGATGTAGTTCAGGTCAGTCACCCAGACCTGGTTGGGGGCGTGGGTCAGCCCCCAGACCGAAACACCATAACGACGGTGTCGACTGCACCCAAATGCACCCCAAATGCACCCGAGGGCGAAACCGCGGTCGCTAGCGCCGCCTCATGAAGCACGAAAGCCCCCGATTTCTCAGGGGCTTTCAGAGGCGCGCCCAGCATGATTCGAACATGCGACCTTCTGATTCGTAGTCAGACGCTCTATCCATCTGAGCTATGGGCGCGTAGGGCGATCGACAGGATCTTCGCGTGTACCAACTAAACTTGGGGTGGGCAAGGCGGGGCGCCGCGGCGGGTGGGCGACGCGTGGCGTCGCCGATCGAAGGCGCACGCGTGCCACATCAGAGGTGCGCGCGCAGGAAGGCGAGGGCGCGGGGCCAGGCGGCGGCGGCCGCGGCGGGGTGGTAGCTCGCAGGGCGCGAGTCGTTGAAGAAGGCGTGCCCGGCGCCGGGGTAGGTGTGGATCTCGAACTCTTTGTGCTCGCGCTCGAGGATGGCGCGCAGCTCGGCAACATCGGCGGGCGGGATCAACCCATCCTCGGCGCCGAAGAGGCCGAGGTACGGGCAGTGCAAGTGCGGTGCGAGATCGAGCGGGCTGTCCGGCCGGTGCGCGGGCTTCTCGGCGTAACGCAGCATGCCGTACCAGCTGACGCAGGCGGCGAGGCGCGGCGTGGTGCAGGCGGCCATCAGCGCGTACTGGCCACCCACGCAGAAGCCGGTGATGCCGATCGCATCGGGCCGCACCTCGGGAAGCGCCGCGAGGTGCTGCACGGCGCCGTCGAGGTCGGCGAGGACGCGGCGGTCGGGCATGGCTTGCAGCCAGTCCATGATCGACTTCGGATCCGGCAGAGTGGGCGCACCCGCGCGGCTGTAGAGATCGATGGCGAAGGTGAAGAAGCCTTCGGCGGCGAAGCGGCGGGCGAGGTCGCGGTAATGCTCGGCGAGGCCGTGCACGTCGGGGATCAGCACCAGGGCGGGGAACGGGCCGGCACCGGATGGGCGGGCGGCGTAGCCGCGAATGGTGTCGCCGTCGCGCTGGAAGGTGAGCTCGGCTTGGTCGGACATCGGCCGGTCATAGACGCATGCGGTCGGGGCGGCAACCTGAAGGGCGGCGGGCTCGCGACGAGCAGCGACGAGCACCCCACACCGCCCCCGGCGCCGAGGGCCCGGCGCCCTCCAGGGGTGGCGATCGACCCGGGCCCGGAGTCGGTGGTCCCCGGTTCGTCAGCGGGCGCGGTAGCGGAAGGGTTGCAGGTCGAGGCTGGTGGCGCGCTGCAGCAGCAGGTCGGCGATCAGGTCGGCGGTGATCGGGGCGAGCAGGATGCCGTTGCGGTGGTGGCCGCAGGCGACCGTGACGTTGGTGAAGTCACCGAGCGGGCCGATGATCGGGCGGCCGAGGGTCGAGTAGGGGCGCAGGCCGGACCAGGCGCGGGTGACGGCGGCGTCGGCGAGCGTCGGCACCATGCGCACGGCGCGGCCGAGCAGGGTCGCGGCGGCGCCGGCGGTGATCAGCTGGTCCGTGGCGCGCATGGCGCTGGTGCTGCCGATCAGCACCTCGCCGCTGGCGCGCGGCACCAGGCAACCGTCGCGCCAGAAGATCGGCAGGCCGAGCGGCGCGCGCGGGCGCACGGCGAGCATCTCGCCGCGATCGGCATAGACCGGGATGGGGGCGCGCAGCAGGCGGCCGAGCGCCGCCGTCCAGGCGCCGGCGGCGAGCACGACGTGGCCGGGTACCAGCCGCTCCGCTCCGGCGTGCAGGGCGGTGACGCGACCGCGCGCCATCTCGAAGCGCTCGACCGCGACCCCGAGGCGAAAGGTCACGCCGCGCGCCGCCGCCGACGCGTGCAGCGCCTGCATCAGCTGGCCGTTGTCGAGCGCGGCGTCGTCGGCAAACCAGGCGCCGCGGCGCACGGCCGGGT
The DNA here is from genome assembly GCA_050735855.1 of Binatia bacterium. Classification (GTDB taxonomy): domain Bacteria; phylum Desulfobacterota; class Binatia; order HRBIN30; family CADEER01; genus JBOHWA01. Next base: position 5,425 of record JBOHWA010000657.1, on the reverse strand, counting down.
TGACCTCGGGGTGGCGGGCGCGCACGGCGTCACCGTCGAGTCGCTCGACGGCGAAGCCCTGCTCGCGGCGCCGCTGCGCCAGGCGGTCGAGCTGCTCGGCCTCGCGGCTGGTGAAGGCGAGCTCGAGCAGTCCGGCGCTGGCGTAGGCGACGTCGATGCCGGTCTCGCCGCGCAGGGCGTCGACCAGCGCCGGGAAGCGCGCCGCGCTGGCGCGCTTGAGATCGAACAACGCGCCGCGCGGAGCGCGGCTGCTCGCCACCGCCAGGACGCCGGCGGCGGCGTTCGACGCCTCCGCCCCGGGCGTCGCGCGCTCGATCACGGTCACGCGCTGCGCGCCACCGAGCACCAGCGCGCGCGCGATCGCACAGCCGATGACGCCACCGCCGATGATGGCGAAGTCGGGCGCGGGGGTGGGCACCGCGCTTCCTTAACAAGGGATGGCGCTCGGCTGCCAGCCGCCCGATTGCGCCGCGTGGCCCGATGCGGATGGCGCGCTGGCGCGCGCCACGACGGAACCGGCGGAGCCGGCCTTGCCCAGAAACTCAGGGACCAACAACGGATTACACGGACTGAGCGGATTTCACGGAGCAGGACTCCGAAATCCGCTCAATCCGTGTAATCCGTTGTTGCTTACTCTTGGGCACCAGCCCGCGGAGCCGGTTCAGTCCGTGACGTGCATCTGGAACTCGAGCGAGCCGACGTCGAGGGTTTCGCGGCCCGCCAGCATGGCGGGCTGCAGGTAGCCCTGGCCGTCGAAGAGACCCCAGATGTCGTGCGCGGCGTGCTCGTTGCCGGCGGTGAGCCAACCGGTCAGGCCGCCCAGCGCGCCGCCGACGGCGAACACGGCCAGGCGCACGGGCATGTAGACGACGTTGCCGACCGCCGCCAGGGCGGCGGCACCGGGCTCCGGCTCGCGATGCTGCACGGGCAGGAGTTGGGCGCCGGCGCTGGCAGCCAGCAGCAGGGCGACAAGGGCGGTCCCGGCACAGGTCGTGAGTCTCATCGGTCGTCTCCTCCGGCGGCGGAGGATAGCCGCGGCGGCCGGGGGTGTCAGCAGGAAAGTGGCACGGGGGGGCACAAACCCGTTGTGCGACATGCGTTGTGCGTTGCGCGTTGTCTGGGCGCGCGGCGAAGGGTACAAACGGCGGTCTGGCCATCCGCGGGCCCGAACGCCGGACGCCATCCGCCCAGCCAACCGCATGATCACCGACCGCACCTTCGGCTCCGTCACGATTCTCGTCGGCGAGAAGAACGGCAAGTATCCGGACGGCAACTCGCTGCGCCTGCGCGGGCGCGACGCGACCCTGCTGATCGACCCGTCGCTGAGCGTGGCGCGGCGCGCGCCGGAACTCGGCGCGGTCGACCTCATCGTGCAGAGCCATGTGCACGAAGACCACGTCGCCGGCCTGTTCCGTTTTCCCGCCGCCGCCGTGCACGCGCATCGCGCCGACGTGCTCGGCCTGCACTCACTCGCCGGCCTGATGGCGATCTACGGCTATGAGGGCCCGAGCGACGCGATGCGCGACTACGTCACCGGCCTGTTCCACTACGTCGAGCGGCCGGACGCGCAGGCCTACGACGACGGCGCGGTCTTCGATCTCGGCGGCACGACGCTGCGCGCCATCCACCTGCCCGGCCACACCCGCGGCCACTGCGCGCTGCTCGCCGAGCCGGAGGGCGTGCTGTATCTCGGCGATATCGACCTGACCGGCTTCGGCCCGTACTACGGCGACGCCTGGTCGGATCTCGAGGACTTCGAGCGCTCGCTGGCCCGCCTGCCCGACATCCCGGCGCGCGTCTGGGTGTCGTTCCACCACGTCGGCGTGCTCGAGACGCGCGAGGAGTTTCTCGCCAAACTCGAGCGCTTCGGCGGCCGCATCGCCGCGCGCGAGACCGCGCTGCTGGCGTTCCTCGCCGAGCCGCGCAGCCTCGAGGCGATGGTGGCGCACCGCTTCCTCTACCCACCGCACGCAAAGCTCACCTGGATCGACGCCGCCGAGCGCCGCACGATCGCGCAGCACCTGGCGCGCCTGCGCCGCGCCGGGCGCGTCGCCGAAGTCGAGCCGGGCCTGTTCGCCACCAGCGCATGAAAGGATCCACGCGTGAGCCGTAGCTGCATCGTCGTCGGCGCCGGCCCGGCCGGACTGAGCGCCGCCCACCGGCTGGCCAACGCCGGCCTGCGCGTCACCGTGCTCGAGGCGGCCAACGTCATCGGCGGCCGCACGCGCAGCGAGCGCGTCGGCGACTGCCTGGTCAACACCGGCTCCAGCTTCATCGCCAGCTTCTACGACGCCACCCTGGCGCTGCTGCGCGAGCTGCAGCTCGAGTCGGTGCCGCTCAACCACCAGCACGGGGTCGTGGCGACGCCGTTCGGCAAGCTCGAGCTCGATCTCGGCTCGGTGCGGCGCGTGCTGCGCTTCCCGCTCATCTCGTTCTCCGGCAAGGCGCGCGCGGCGGCGATGTTCGCCCGCGCCGCGCTGCGCCGCCGCGTGCACATCGCCAAACCGGCGCGCCTGGCGCGCTACGATCGCGGCGAGACGGTCGAGCGCTGGGGGCTGCGCACCCTGGGCGAGACCGCCTACCACTACCTGCTGCGCACCGGCATCGAGCCGTCCTTCTACGTCGGCTGCGAGGAGACCTCGGCCGCAGTCGCCAAGGCGCTGGTGCACCACGCGCTCGACTTCAAGCTGCTGGTGCTGCCGGCCGGCATGGGGGCGCTGTGCGACGCCCTGGCCGCCCGCCTCGAGGTGCGCACCGGCTGTCAGGCGAGCGGCGTCGAGGTGCGCGACGGCTCGGTCGTCGTCCACCACGCCGGCGGCACGCTGGAAGCCGACTACGCCATCCTCGCCGCCCCGGCGACGGCGATCGCCAAGCTCGACGGCAACCTCGCCGAGGCCGACCGCACGGACGCCGCGACCGTGCGCTACTCGCCGAACATCGCCCTGTTCTTCGGCTACGAGCGGCCGATCACGGTGCAGTACCCGCTGGTCACGCCGGCCGGCCCCGGCCGCCATCCGCTCGCCCGTGTGCGCACCTGGTCGGCCCTGGCGCCGGCGTACGTCGGCGAAGGCAAAGAGCTGCTCGCCGTGCACGCCTCGGGCTGGCGCAGCGCCGAGCTGCTCGAGCGCGACGCGAGCCAGATCACGGCGGCGTTGCGCGCCGACGCCGAGGACATCTTCGGCCGCCTCGCCGACCCGGACTGGATCCGCCTCTACCCGCGCCGCGAAGCCACCGTCATCACCGCCCCCGGCCACTTCCGCCGCATGGCCGCCTTCCTGCGCCGGCCGCGCAAACGCCTGCTCTACGCCGGCGACTGGCTGACCGGCTCGACGGTCGAGGGCGCCGTGCAGACGGGGCTGAGCGCGGCCGAGCGCATCCTGAAGGGGAAGTGAATGACGTCGGGCGTTGCGCGTTGCGCGTTGGGCGTTGCGGATGGAACTCGCGCGCGACGTGGCGCCCCAACCCCCAAGGCATAACGCGCAACGTGCCGCCGTGGACTACCTGCATCCGATCGCCGGCCTCGTCACGCTGCTGCTGCTGGTCTATGTCGGCGGGCTGGGGCTGCGCCTGCGCACGGCGCGGCGCGACCGCGCCCGCCTGGCGGCGCGGCATGCCCGCCTGGGCCCGTGGCTGTATGCGCTGGTACTCGGCAGCTGGGCGGCCGGGGCGCTGTCCGTCAGCGCGACGCGCCCCGATCTGGCGTTCGCCGACAGCCTGCACTTTCGCAGCGCGGCCGGCTTGGTCCTGCTGCTCACCGGCAGCGCGGTCACCAGCCGCCTGATGCGGCGCGGCAATATGAGCGCACGCGAGGTCCACCCCTGGCTCGGCGTCGCCGCCCTACTGCTGGCCGCCATCCACCTGATCACGGGTCTGCGCATCACGCCGTAGCGCGGGGCGCGCAACAGAGCGCCGACGCCAGGTCCGAGCGGGCTGCTCACGCTGGGAGCGCGGGCGGCTCGCCCGCTCTTCGCCTGGGAGAACGAGGTCGAGCGCGCGTTGTCGCGCGCCTGCCCGTCCGTGCACCGCGCGGGAATGTCCCCCCTGGCCGACAGGGTGCCCCGCATTTCGGAGCGGGCGGGCCGCCCGCGCTTGTATGTTGGGGTGGGAGCAATGCTCCACGAGCTGACGGACCGAGCGAGGGGTGGAGGGGTGCGACCGCTTCAGCGTTGGTCGCGGCGGGGCGGGGAGCGATCAGCGGGGCGTGGCCGCCACCTCCAGCTCGGGGAGCAGCGCGGGTGGGGGCGCACGCGGCAGACATCCACGCGCATGGACGCTAGAGGACGGGCTGATGTTCGGGGAGGCCGTCCCGCGCTGAAGCCGATGAGCTTGTCTGGGAGAAAGGCCCCCCGCCCTCGTCGTCCATGCCGTGGAGTATCCAAGGCCACGAGCCTGCATTCACAAGCCCGGTAGACGCCTGCACAGGGTCGGGGGACCGAACACACACTACCAAAGGAGGGAGAGCATGTTGAAGCCACTAGCCTACGCCGGCGTGGACGTCAGCCAGCGCGTCCTCGACGCCGCGGTGCGGGCCCCCAGCGGGGCCGAACGCGCCGGGCAGTTCGCCAACACCGCGGCCGGCCATCGCCAACTCATTCGCTGGTTGACCAAGGGCGGCCAGCCCGTGCGCGTCGTGCTCGAAGCAACCGGGGTCTACAGTCTCGATCTGGCCGTGGCCCTGCACGCGGCCGCGCGCACCACCGTGATGGTGGTCAATCCCCGCGCCGCCCGGAAGTTTGCCGAAGCGCGCCAGCTCCGCGCGCGCACCGACGCCACCATGGCGGTCACGTTGCGCGAGTATGCCGCCCGCATGGAGTTTGTCGCGTGGGCCCCCCCCGCGGTCGCGGTGCGAGACCTGCGGGCCCTCGCGCGGCGTCTCGCCACCTTGACGCACGAGCGCGCCCGCGAGCAGAACCGCGCGCATGCCGCGGCGGCGAGCGCCGCGACCCCGGCCGTGGTCGTCAACGACCTCGCGGTCAATATGCGCCACCTCCAGCGCCGCCACGCCACGCTCGAGCGGCAGGCGCTCGCGCTGATCGCGCGCGATCCGGCCCTCGAGCGGGCCTACCGCCATCTCCTCTCGGTGTGTGGGATCGCCGCCACCTCGGCGATCCAGCTCCTCGGCGAGCTGCTGGTCCTGCCGGCGGACATGACGGTGCGCCAGTGGGTGGCGCATAGCGGGCTCGACGTCCGACACGTCACCTCCGGCACGTCGGTGCACCAGATCCCGCGCATCTCCAAACGCGGCAATGCCCACCTGCGGCGCGTCCTGTACATGCCCGCGCTCGTGGCGGTGCAGCATGACCCGCATGTCCGCGCGTTCTACGCACAGCTGCTCGCCCGGGGCAAAACACCGCTCCAAGCCCTCGTCGCGGTCATGCGCAAGCTCCTCCATGCCATCTACGGCATGCTCAAAACCGATACCGAT
>JBOHWA010000656.1:0-1501 GCA_050735855.1 Binatia bacterium | reverse complement strand
GGGGGGAAGGGACCTTGGGATCAGCGACCCGACATAGACGGACGTCCGACCCGACGACGTCTGAACCACCAGCGCCTCAATACGCCTTCAAGTGCGTAGCAAAGAATCGCGCCAGCAGGGAGAGATCCACCGGCCAGGCGTAGTGCAGCTCGACGCCCGGGTGGGCGGTGCGCAAGTGGGCGAGGGCGCGCGGGATGTCGATCTCGGCGTGCGAGCCGCCCGGGGTGAGCATCGAGGGGACGACGGTGAGGCGGCGGGCCCCGTCGGCCAGCAGCGCCGCGACCGCCTCCTCGAGGCTGGGGGCGCAGAACTCGTTGTAGGCCAGATGCAGCGGCGTCCCGTCGAGCAGCGGCCGCAGCGCGCTCGCCAGCGCCTCGAGCCCGGCGCGGTAGGGATCGCTCAGCGCCGTGCGCGGCCACTGGCGGATGCGCGCGTCGAGGGCGCGCTCCTCGTCGGAGAGCGGGCCGCCCGCCGCCTCGCGCTGGCCTTCGAGGGCCTTGAGGCGCCGCACCTGTTCGCGCGGGTAGTCGGTCGGCACGCCGCCGTGTCCGACCAGGACGATCGCATCGCAGTGGTTCATACGGCTCCCTTCGCCGCCTCATAGCGCGCCACCGCGGCGACACGGCGCTCGCCGTGATCGACGATCGGCGGCGGATAGTCGCGCGGCGGCGCCGGCGCCCGCCATGGTTGGTGGAGATGGCGCGGCGGCACGCCGCGCAGTTCGGGGACGTAGCGCCGCACGTAGTCGCCGGCGGGGTCGAACTTCTCGCCCTGCAGAACCGGGTTGAAGATGCGGAAGTAGGGCTGTGCGTCGGTGCCGGTCGAGGCCGCCCACTGCCAGCCGCCGTTGTTGCTCGCCGGGTCGCCGTCGATCAGCCAGCGCATGAAGAAGCGCTCGCCGCGGCGCCAGTCGATCAGCAGGTCCTTGGTGAGGAAGCTGGCGACGATCATGCGGGCGCGGTTGTGCATCCAGCCGGTCTGCACCAGCTGGCGCATCGCCGCGTCGACGAACGGATAGCCGGTGCGTCCCTCGCACCAGGCGCGGAAGCCGGCGGCGTCGTCGTTCCAGCGCACGCCGCCGAACTCGCGGCGGAACGCGCCGCCGAGCACGCGCGGGTGGGCCGCCAGGAGCGCGATGTAGAACTCGCGCCAGATCAACTCGTCGACCCACTTCTGCGCCCCGGCGGCGGCGCGGCGGTCGGCGGCCGCCAACGCCAGCCCGGCGCCGATACACTGGCGGGGCGAGAGCGTGCCGAAGCGCAGATGCGGCGAGAGGCGCGAGGTGCCGTCGACGCCGGGCACGTCGCGATCGCGCAGGTAGTGGCACGCGGCGTTGGCGAGGAACCAATCGAGGCGCTGCCGGGCCGTCCGCTCGCCGCCGCCTGGCAGCGCGCAGTCGGCGGCGAGATCGGCCGCGGCCGGCAGCGGCTCGCTGGCCAGCCCGGCGACCGGCGCCGGCAGGCGCGGCCGGCTGCCGATGGCGGGCGCCGCGTCGCGATAG
>JBOHWA010000655.1:0-8965 GCA_050735855.1 Binatia bacterium | reverse complement strand
GGCGCGCGGCGTGGGAAGAGCAGCAGCGCGGCCTCGCCGCCGGCGCACAGGCGCGCGGGCGGAAAGCGATAGCCGCCGCGGCCGAGCGAGTAGCGATGCGCGATCGGCTCAAGCAGCGCCGCGCCCGCGCCCATCCATTGGCGGCTCCAGTCGTCGAGCAGCAGCGGCTCCGGCACGCCGCGCACGTCTGCGCCGTGGTGGAGGACGAACGTATCCGACAGCAGGGCGGCATCCGCGTCGGTCGACAGCCCGGTGACGGTCGTCGACTTGCCGACGCCGCTCGGCCCGGCCATCACTACGATCCCCTTCGGGCGCTGCACCGCCCCACCATGGATCGGATGCCAGCCACCGTGGTGCTCGAGCCACCAGAAGCAGGGATAGTAGACGAGATAGTACAGCAGCGTGGTGAAGCGGCGGCGGCGCAGGGCCGGCAGTCGGTTGCGGTAGACCAGGCGGCGCAGCCGGTCGCGCCCGTCGCTCATGCCCAGGTGGTGATAGTAGTCGCCTTCGATATGGAGCTGGTCGCCGTCGACGGCGATGCGCAGGTGCAGATCCGGCAGGTCGTCGATGCGGAACCACGCCAGGCGATCACCCTGGCGGTAGAGGTCGCGGTCGAGCCGGTCCCAGACCGCGAAGGCGGCGGCGTCACGCGGCGGCGGCAGACCTTCGTGCCAGCGCAGGTGGGCATGGATGCGCGGCGCCGCATCCGGCGCCGGCGGCAGCGTCGCCAGGTGTCCGCCGGCGTAGTCGAGAAAGGCCGGCAGGTCGCTGGTCAGCCCCGCTGACACGCCGCCGATGTGCGCCCGTAGCTCGCCCGCCGCCGCGGCGCTGGGCGCTTCGCTCACCGCGCGACCTCGGCCAGCACCATCCAGGTCGACGCCTGCTCGCCGGGCACGCGCTCGACCAGATCGATCAGGCCGCGCGCCAGGCGCGCCAGGCCGACGCGGCGCAGCCGGTTGAGGCGCGACTGGATGGCGAAGTGGCGCAGGATCCCTTCGAGCTGCACGACGCGGAAGCCCGCCGCCGCCAACTCGCCGATGAGCTCCTGGCGATCGTACAGCTGGTCGAAGACCGGATAGCTGTCGAGGCCCTTGCTCTGCCGGTGCGGGAGGCTGACCGCACGATTCTGCGCGTCGATGATCAGCCCGCCGCCCGGCGTCAGCGTGCGGCGGATCTCGGCGTAGAGCCGCCGGCGCTCGTCGAGGTGGAAGCGGCGGATGAAGCGGGTCGACAGGGCCAGATCGACGCTGGCGTCGGCCACCGGCAGCGCGAAGGCGTCGCCGCGCAGCGGCAGCCAGGTCGCCCCACGATCGCGCAGGCGATCGCGCGCCACCGCCAGCATCTGCGCGCTGCCATCGAAGGCCACGCCGGTGCCGGCGAAGGTGATCTCGGCGGTCAGACGCGCCGGCCCGCAGGCCACCTCGAGCAGTCGCCGCGGGGCGCGCTGGCGGATGACCGCGTCGACGAATGCCACCTGGCGAGCGTGCACCATGCCGTTCATCGGCTGGCCCGTGCGCCGCGTCATGTAGCGCTGCACGACGCTCGGATCGCGGTAGTAGTCCTGGATGTCGTCCGGTCGCGTTCGCGGTCCGCCGCGCTCGCCGGGGCTGTTCTCGCTCGGCAGCATTTCCGTCCCTCTCATCGCGACGACACCGCGTCGCCGCGCAGGTGTTCGATCTCGCCGACCGCCTTGGGCACGGCGGCGGTGAGGACCTCATGGCCGGTCGCTGTGACCAGCACGTCGTCCTCGATGCGCACGCCGATGCCGTGCCAGTCGGCGTCGATCGTCTCGAGGTGATCGGCGATGTAGAGGCCGGGCTCGATCGTCAGCACCATCCCCGGTTCGAGGACGCGGGCGCCGTCGGCCTGCTTGTAGAGCCCGACGTCGTGCACGTCCATGCCGAGCCAGTGGCTGGTGCGGTGCATGTACACCGGCTTGTAGAGCTCCTGCCGTTCGATCTCCTCGACCGATCCCTTCAGGATGCCGAGCTCGACCAGACCCTCGACCAGAACGCGCACGGCGCGCTGGTGCGGATCGTCGAAGCGCGCGCCGGGGCGCACCGCGTCGATGGCGGCCAGCTGCGCGGCCAGGACGACCTCGTACACCGCCCGCCGCCGCCCCTCGAAGCGGCGGCCGACCGGGAAGGTGCGCGTGATGTCGGCGCAGTAGCACTCGAGCTCGGCGCCGGCATCGATCAGCAGCAGATCCTCGGCAGCCAACGGGCGGTCGTTGTTGATGTAGTGCAGGATGGTGGCGTTGGCGCCGCCGGCGACGATCGACGGGTAGGCCGGCCCGGCCGCGCCGTGGCGGCGGAAGGTGTACTCGATCAGCGCCTCGATCTCGTACTCGTTGCGCCCGGCGCGCGCCTCGCGCATGGCGGCGATGTGCGCCTCGGCCGAGATGGCCATCGCCCGGCGCATCGCGTCGAGCTCCTCCGGCGCCTTGAACAGGCGCAGCTCGTGCACCAGTGGGCGCGCGTCGAGCAGCCCGGTCGGGCCGCGCCCGGAGCGCGGCCGCGTCGCCGAGGCCGCCTCGAGCCAGGCCAGCATGCGGGCGGTGAAGGCCGCGTCGCGGTCCATCAGATAGTAGAGCTGCTCGCGCTCGGCGATCAGCGCCGGCAGGCGGCGGTCGAGCTCGTCGATCGGGTACGCCATGCTGGCGCCGAAGTCCGCCACCGCGCCCTCAATCCCGGCGCGGCGGCCGGTCCAGGTTTCGCGCTCGCGATCGCGCGGGCGGACGAACAGCAGGTACTCTTCGGTCGCGTGGCCCGGTTGCAGCACGCAGACCGCGCCGGGCTCGCCGAAGCCGGTGAGGTAGTAGAAGTCGCTCTGCTGGCGGTAGCGGTACTCGACGTCGTTCGAGCGCGTGCGCTCCGGCGCCGCGGCGAACACGGCCACCGCGTCGGCGCCGATCGCATCGAGGACACGCCGGCGGCGCTGCGCGAAGATGGCGGCGTCCACGCGGCGCTCAGACCTTCCCGGTGGCGCCGATGGCGCGCAGCAGGTCGATGGGGAACGGGACGATGATCGTGTTGTTCTTCTCGGTGCCGACCTGCGCGAGCGTCTGCAGCATGCGCAGGGTCATGGCAATCGGTTCGTTCTCCATCACCGCCGCCGCCTCACCGAGCCGCGCCGCGGCCTGGAACTCGCCTTCGGCGCTGATCACCTTGGCGCGCCGCAGGCGCTCCGCCTCGGCCTGCCGCGCCATGGCGCGCTGCATATCGGCGGGCAGGTCGATGTGCTTGATCTCGACCAGCATGACCTTGATGCCCCACGGCTCGGTGCTGGTGTCGATGATCTCCTGCAGGTGCTCGTTCAGCCGGTCGCGCTCGGCCAGCAGCTCGTCGAGCTGCGCCTGGCCGCAGACGCTGCGCAGCGTCGTCTGCGCCAGCTGCGAGGTGGCATAGAGGTAGTTCTGCACCTCGACGATGGCGCGCGCCGGGTCGATGACGCGGAAGTAGAGCACCGCGCTCACCTTCACCGACACGTTGTCGCGCGTGATCACGTCCTGCGACGGCACCTCCAGGGTGATGGTGCGCAGATCGATCCGGTAGACCTGCTCGATGAACGGCACGATGTAGACCACGCCCGGGCCGCGCGCGCCGGTCAGCCGGCCGAGGCGCAGCACCACCGCGCGCTCGTATTCGCGCACGATCTTGACGCCGCCGACCGCCAGCAGGACGAGGAGGATGATGGCCGTCCCGGCGATGCCGATTCCAAACATGCTCGCGACCATACCAGACCCCCTGGTGACGGCCAATCGACAGCGCCACACCGACCCCGTTTGAACGGGTGCCGTGCCGCCGGTAGTGTCCGCCGACATGGCCAAGCTGGAACGGGTCGGTCGCCGCGATCAGGCGGCAGCGCTGCTGCTGCTGGCGTTGCTGATCGGGCTGGCGGTCGCCGTGTTCTTTCGCCGTTCGATGATCGAGGACGTGCCGCCACCGACGCGCCAGGCGCGCCTGCAGCACGACGCCGTGCTCTTCGACCGTTTCTCGGCCCGCCGCGAGCGCACCGAGGCCGGCGACACGCTGAGCGTCTCGCTGCGCCTGCGCACCAGCGCCAGCGTCAGCCTGCCGTCCTACGTCTTTGTCGTCGCCCGCAACGACCAGGTCACTCCCAAGCTGTGGGCGATCTGGCCGCCGCAGGAGCCCGGCGCGGCGATCACCGCCAGCGGACACTTCCACGGCGCCACGCCGACCAGCGGCTACGCGGTGACCCTGACCGACACCTGGGAACGCGTCACCGCCACCATCCCCCACCCGGCGCGCGAGACCTTCGACACCGTCGCCGTCTACGTCGTCGACCCCGACGGCCGCATCCTGCTGTCGCGCCCCTTTCGCCTCTAGCCGTCATCGCATGCGGCGTGTCGACGCCGCGCGCGGGTGGCCTCGCTGCGCCACGTGCCACCAGATCAGCCAGCCGGGGACGTTCACCAGGACGACCCACACGGTCTCCACGTTCAACGGGAAGCTCAGGCGCATGAGCCACAGGACGAGGCCATGGAAGCTGATCAGGGCGAGGCCGCACAACGTCGCCAGCTGGCGGCTGCGGACGGCCAGCAAGGCCAGTACCTCGACACAGAAGCCAAACGCGAAGAGCACGCGGGCGAGGTGTGGATGCGACCGCACCCATTGCGCCGCCACCGGGATGGGATGGCGGTAGCGATCGTTGCTCGGGTCCGCCTGGTCCATGGGCGCCGGAAGCGCCGCCGCCGTGCCGATCAGGTACTGCGGGTCAAGCCCGTCGTAGTAGCTCTGCCGGGTGGTCTTGACGATCTGCGCCGACAGGTGGTGGGAAGTGAGCAGCCATCGGCCCTCCGATGCGATCAACTTCTGCGCCGCACCGGTCACGTAGGCGGCCGCGATGACGACCACCACGGCGTGCCAGATCACCGTGTGGTTGCCGGGCCTCAGTGCGGGTCGCGTGGTGCCCCTGACGCGGGCGGCGACAATCGCCCAGGCGACAACCGTCTGCGCGCAGAACACCAGGCTGAGCAGTTGATGTCCGTGATGGGTCATCCCCTGCGAGGCAAAGAGCGTACGCAGCAGAATATGCGCCAGCGTCAGGATCGTCAGCGGGATGAACTGGGCCCAGCCGCAGACGTACCAGAACAAGAGTGGCATCGCGGCCTGCAAGACCAGGCGCCAGTTCTCGGGGTGCCCGAGCCAGATCAGGGCGGGGCGCAACCATTCGAGCCGTGCCAGGCCCTGCGGGTAGGGCAGGCTGTCGAAATCCACGCTCACCTGCAGCGCCTGCCACAGGACGAAGGCCAGACCGGCGCGCAGGCAGAATGCTTCCAGTCGGCCCACAGCGATCGCGCCGGTCCCGCACGCCAGCCACTCGCGCGCCCAATTGGGGAGATGGCCCCACCCCAGCAAGAGGGCGATCAGCGCCGCCAGCGCGCCGAGGTAGCAGCGCGCGAACACCCCGACCGTGCCCGTCGCCTCGGGGGTGGTCGCGTCGCGCGGGCGATCGTCGAGGGCATTCGGCGGAGGGCTGGATCGCCGATCAGGCGCCAGCAGAGTTGCCACGGTTCGGAAGCTCTCGCGGAACCCGAGTGGCGTTGTCTCGATCAGGCCCTGCCGCAACTGCACCTCGGCAGGCCACGGCGTCAGCGGTCGCTGCATGTGCAGCGCGTCGGCTCTCAACTTGACCAGCACCGCCGCGGCGGCGCGCTGCAGGCTCTCGTCGGACACCCCGGTCGCTGTCGTGCCCCGCTCCCGCCGCTCCGCGGCAACGGCGTGGGCAAGGATCTTCTTGATCGCGGGCGTGGTAATTCCGGCCACGTGTCGCGTCGCGAGCGGCGCCCCCTGGCCGTCGGTCAGAAAGTAATAGTCGACCGGATGCGGGCCGGGACGGGCGAACATCGGGAAGTGGGAGAAGGGAAAGTTCTCCCTGATCTGCAGGTTGACCAGGACCAGCACGCCGACGAGGAGCGTCGAGCCATAGATGCGCCGCCGCGCCCCCAGGTGACCGCGGACGCCGTCAAGCCCGGCGGCTGGGTTGCTCATCCGCCGGCCAGGTCGGGCGGCGGCTGTCGGCACTGACTGCGCAACAGGTAGTCGACGCCGCGCTGCAGCGCCGCCCGATAGGCGGCATCGTCGTCGACCGCCAACATCAGGCGGAGGAAGCGGAGCTGCGAGGTGGTGCTCTGATTGTCGAGGGTCTCGTCGCTCTCATCCTTGCGGCGCGGACCCGCGGCCCGCACCGCCCTGCCCTTGGGCCAGCCGCCATTGGGTCCCTGGGTCGCCAGCACCGTTGCCGCCAGGCGGCGGGCCTCGCCGCCGCCGTACCAGCTCGCCGGACGGTGCAGGGCGATGCGCCACTCGTGGTCGGCGGACGGGGGGCGTTCGGGGCGTGCCGCGGCACTCGGGCGCAGGTAGAGCGCCCCCAGGAGGTTGCTGTACTGCAGGTGGTAGGTACGGTCGAGAAACTCGCGCACCGCCGGCAGCGGCAACCGCGCCAGGACGACCTGTGCGGGCTGGTAGTTCTCGATCTCGGCGATCAGGTCCGCCTCGGACAGTTGGCCGGTGGTCAACCGCTTGCGGGTCAGCGCGGCGATCCACGCCGGGACATCCAGGCCGGCCCGGTAGGCCAGCATCGGCCGGTCGGTGATCACCAGTGGGTCCTCCCGCCCACGCCACTCCATCTCGCGCAGCAGCTGCACCACCGCCGGGTCGGTCGACTGCGGCCGGAAGGTGTCGTTCGGGGGCGTCCGCCACATGCCACGTTGGGCGAATGCGATGAACACACAGCAACCGGCCAGCATGGCACCCGCGCCCAGCCCGCGCACGATCGCGCGCGGTTCGACCAGCCATGACTGCAGCGCAGAGCCGTCAAGCAGCCGCATGGATCGCGACAGCAGTTCGCCCGCACCGAATCCCGCCACCACAGCGGCGGGCAAGGTGACCAGCATCTGTTGGTGCATCCACACCGGGAAGTGAACGCTCAGGCCCAAGGCCGCCAGCGTGCCCCAACCGACGAAGACGAGCATGGCGCGGTCGCGCTGGAAGAGCGCGATGGCTCCACCGACGATGGCCGGGGCCATCAGCCAACGCACGCGGCCAAGATGAAGCCAGAGCGTTCGTTGCGCCCATTCGCCCACGTTCGGATTGCTCCTCGCCCGCAGGTGTCCGGCCACCAACTGGCTGCCGTTCTCCCACCCGACGAAGAGCGTGAACAGCACGACCAGGCACGCCGCCAGGACGAGCGTCCAACGCAGCGGGTCCACCCACCAGCGCCCGCGTCCGGGGTCGCCCGTGCGTGCGAGCGCCGCCGTCGCGAGAAAGAGCGCTGCCACCGGCACCACGACGGCGGTGAAGAGCTTGAACAGGATCGAGATCGCCAGCAGCACGGCCGACAGGGTCAGCCAGCGCGACTGCTGCGTCTCGGTGGCGTGGATCAGCGCGAACACCGCGGCGAACGCCAGATAGATGGCGGGCAGGCCCACCATGATGGCGCCGCTGAACAGGTAGAACACCGGCTGCGCCAGGATGAAGGTCTGCGCCGCGAGGGCGTGCGGCAGGCTGTATCGCCGGTGCAGGTGACGCCCGACACCCCACACGAAGGCGCTACTGGCCAACGCCATGAGCAGCCGCGGGACGACGACGCTGTGCCCGCAGGCAGCGATCAGCCAGCCCAGGACATGCGTCAGCAGCGGCGGTTGGTCGCTCCAAATCGAGGCGTACAGTGGATAGCCTCGCGACAGCAGCGCCGCCTTGATGAGGTTCACTCCCTCATCGCGATTCAGCTCGAACGCCCACAGAAGGCCGCCGGCACTCAGGGCCCACCCGAGATACAACAGGGGAAGCACGAGTTTCCACATGCCGGGATTTCCGGGCGCCAGAGACTTCCGCATCGCACGGCAGGGGTGGCGCGCGCTCAGACCTTCGTCGAGCCGAGCAGGTTGCCGCCCAGGGCGGGGTGGCCGATGCGCTTGTCGCCGACGACGTTGACCAGCGACGCCGTGCCCGAGTCGAGCGCCCGGCGCAGCGCCGGGGCCAGGTCCTCGGGACGTTCGACGTGTTCCGCGTGGCATCCCATGACGGCGAACATGCGGTCGTAGCGGATCCCCTCGAGCATGGTGAAGGGATCGGTGCGTCCCTTGAGCAACGGCATTTCTTCGAAGCCCGGTCCCCAGGAACTGTTGTTCCACAGCACGGTGTGAATCGGCAGCCGGTAGCGCAGCGCGGTTTCGATATCCCAGCCGCCGATGCCGAGCCCGCCGTCACCGATCACCACCACCACTTGCTTGCCCGGGCGGGCGAGCTGGGCGCCGATCGCCATGCCGATACCGTGGCCGACCGGTGCCAGCGGGCCGGCGTCGATCACCTGGCCGGCAAAGCGCGCCTGGAACCACTGCGTCATCCAGCCGCTCATGGTGAACGAGTCGAGGATCACGGTGGCGTCGGGATCGAGCGCCGCACACAGCGTGCGCGCCAGATGGTCGGGATGGATCGGCGTCTGCGCCCGCACCGCGCGCTCGCGCGTGTCGAGCATGCGATCGAAGTTGGCGCGCACCGCCGCCACCTCGTCGCGCCACGCCGTCTGCGGCGCCGGCGCCAGGCCGCGGCGGGCGGCGCCCTCGAGCAGCTGGCGCAGCACCAGCTGCGGATCGCCGACCAGCGCCAGCTGCGCCGGCACCTGCCAGCCGATGCGCGCCGGGGTGGCGTCGATCTGGATGTACGTCGCGGCCTCGTTCCACGTCGGCGCCGCGCCGAAATGCTCGCCGCTCCAGAACTTGAAGCCCACCGCCAGCACGACGTCGGCGCGGCTGGTGAAGGCCTTCTTCCAGGCGCCACGCACCGCCAGCGGATGGTCCTCGGGCAACGCGCCCTGCGCGGCCCGCCGGCAGTAGGCCGGCACGCCCAGGCGTTCGCTCACCGCGCGCAGCTCGGGCGCGGCGCCGGACCAGAAGACGCCGTCGCCGGCCGCGATCAGCGGCCGCTCGGCCGCCGCCAGC
>JBOHWA010000654.1:0-9988 GCA_050735855.1 Binatia bacterium | reverse complement strand
CCGCCCCCGGCGCCGAGGGCCCGGCGCCCTCCACGGCGGGGATCCATCCGCACCCCCCGGACGCCACCAAGCGGGGCCAGGGATCACGCCCGAGGTCGCGCGCCTGTTATAGTCGCGCGACATGCACGCCTTCATCCTCACCCCGACCTACCGCGTGCGCGACGGCGTGCCCGAGGTGCATCTGTACGGCGTGCTCGAAGGCGGCGAGCCGTGCCTGATCATCGACGACCGGGTGCGCCCGTACTTCTTCATCCGCAGCGCCGATCGCGCCGCCGCCGGCCCGCTCGCGACCGGCCTCGAGCTCAGCGACACCGATCTGCAGACGTTCGCCGGCGAACCAGTCCTGCGCGTCACCGCCGCCCTGCCCAACGACGTGCCGGCGCTGCGCGCACGCTTGGCGCGGGCCGGGGTCGAGTGCTTCGAGGCCGACGTGCGCTTCGCTTCGCGCTATCTGATCGATCGCGGCCTGCGCGGTTCGCTGACGGTCGAGGGGCCGAGCGAGCGGCAGCCGCGCCTCGGCCGGGTCTTCCGCAACCCGCAGCTCGCGCCGGCGCACTGGGCGCCGGCGTTGAAGGTCTTGTCGATCGACATCGAGACCGACGGGCGTGCCGAGCAGATCTACTCGATCGCGTTGCACACGGCGGTGCTGCACCGCGTCCTCATCGTGCACCAGCACGCCCTGGAGCACGGCGAGCCGGTGCACTCCGAGCGCGCCCTCATCCAGCGCTTTCTCGCCTATCTGGAGGAGCTCGACCCCGACGTCATCACCGGCTGGAACGTCGTCGACTTCGACCTCGCCGTGCTCGCCCGCCGCGCCCAGCACTACGGCATCCCGTTCAAGCTCGGCCGCAGCGACGACGCGTTCGACCGCCGGCGTGAACAGTCGTACACGCGCGAGTCGCGCGCCGTCACCTACGGCCGGCTGGTGCTCGACGGGTTGTCGCTGGTGCGCGGCGCCTTCATCCGCCTGCAGGACTACAAGCTCGAGACCGCGGCGCAGACGCTGCTCGGCCGCGGCAAGCTGATCGCCGGCGACGATCGGCACCACGAGATCGAGCGCCTCTATCGCGAGGAGCCGCAGCGCTTCGTCGACTACAACCTCGAAGATGCGCGCCTGGTCAGCGACATCCTGGCGCACACCCGGCTGATCGAGCTGGCGGTGGAGCGCAGTCTGCTGACCGGCATGCCGCTCGACCGCGTCAGCGCCGCGATCGCCTCGGTCGACTCGCTCTACCTCAGCGCCCTGCGCGCGCGCGGGCGTGTCGCCCCGTCGGTGGGCGGCGACTGGGGCAGCGCCAGCCTGCTCGGCGGCTACGTGATGGATTCCCGGCCGGGCCTCTACCGCAATGTGCTCGTCTTCGACTTCAAGAGCCTGTACCCGAGCATCATCCGCACCTTCAACCTCGATCCGCTGACCCTGCTGCCGCAGCGCGATGGCGCCGACGCCATCGTCGCCCCCAACGGCGCCCACTTCCGCCGCGCGCCGCGCGGCATCCTGCCGGCCCTGGTGGAAACGCTCGCCGCCGAGCGCGAGGCCGCCAAGCGCGCCGGCAACGGGGTGAAGGCCAACGCCATCAAGATCCTGATGAACTCGCTCTACGGCGTGCTCGGCGCCGGAGCCTCGCGCCTGTTCTCGCCGCAGGTCGCCAATGCCATCACCTACCTCGGGCAGTTCCTCATCCGCAGCGCGGCGGAGGTCGCCACCGGGCAGGGCTATCGGGTGATCTACGGCGATACCGACTCGCTGTTCATCGATGCCGGCGACGACGATCCCGCCGTCGCCCTCGGCCGCGCCGAAGACCTGCGCGTCGCCATCGGCGCCGCCGTCGCCGCCGTGGTGCGCCAGCGCTTCGGCTGCGAGAGCCACCTCGAGCTCGAGTTCGAGAAGCTCTATCACCGCTTCCTGCTCCCCGAAGTGCGCAGCGGCAAGACCGGCAGCAAGAAGCGCTACGCCGGGCTGCTGCGCGCCGCCGACGGCAGCGAGCACATCGAGTACGTCGGGCTGGAAGCGGTGCGGCGCGACTGGAGCGAGGTCAGCAAGCGCTTCCAGCGCGGGCTGCTCGAGCGCGTCTTCCACGACCAGCCGGTCGACACCTTCGTCCCCGAGTTCATCGCCGCGCTGCACGCCGGCCAGCACGACGACGGGCTCGCCTATCGCAAGGCCGTGCGCAAGGACCTCGCCGCCTACACCAAGACGACCCCGCCGCACGTGCGCGCCGCGCGCCAGCTCGGCGCGCAGGCGGGGCGCATCGTCACCTATGTCATGACGCTGCGCGGCGCCGAGCCGCTCGGCCACGAGAGCGCGGCGCCCGACTACGCCCACTACGTCGAGCACCAGCTGAAGCCGGTCGGCGACGCGATCCTGCGCTTCGTCGGCACCGACTTCGACACGCTCACCGGCGCGCAGCGGCAGCTGTCGCTATTCTAGCACCCTTGCAGCGCGCTGCTGACCGCGGCGATCAGCTCGTTGACCCGCACGCTGCCGTCGCCGTTGGTGTCGGCGGCCGAACAGGTCGCGACCGGGGCACTTCCCAGCGCGACATTCACGGCCGCGATCAGCTCGGTGATCGACAGTGCGCCGTTGCCGTTGCAATCGCCCGCGCAGCCGGCGGCCGGTGTCGTTTGAAAGGTCGGCGTCGCTGTGGCCGCGTCGGCGGTCGATGTCGCAACCGGCGTGCTGGTCGGCGGCACCAGAAGCGGCGTTTCGGTGCCGACGCTCGCGCCGGTCGCTGTCGCGAGCGGCGTGTGCGTCGGGGTCAGGATCGGCGACGTCGCGGAGCGCGTGGCGGTGGCGATCGGTGTCTGAGTCTGGGTGGGGAGGGCCGAGGTTGCGGAGCGCGTGGCCGACGCGATCGACGTCTGGGTCGGGGTGGAGATACCCGATGTCCCAGTGCGCGTGGCCGTCGCGGGCGGCGTCGGCGTCACCGTCACGCTGGCGGGCGGCGTGGCGGTCTGCGTTGCCGTGCGCGTCGCCGACGGCGTGGCCGTCGGCGGTGACGTCGCCGTCGGCGTGCGCGTGACCGTCGCGGTGAAGGTCGCGGTGCGCGTCGGCTCCGCCGCGGCCAGATCGACGTAGCCGATGCCCGGCAGGTTGAAGAGCCCGAAGTACAGGCGCCCGTCGCTGCGCCCGGCGATGCCGGTCGGGTTCAGCTCGCTGGCCGGCAGATTGAACTTGGTGATGCGGCCGTCGCGGGCGATGCGCCCGAGGCGGTTGGCGGCGCTTTCGGTGAACCACATGGCGCCGTCCGGACCGCGGGCGATGTACTGCGGAAACGACGACGCGATCGCCGTTCCGAGCTCGGTGATCGCGCCGGCGGTGGTGATGCGCGCGGCGCGGCCGCCCTTGTACTCGACGAAGTAGAGGTTGCCGTCCGGGCCGGCGGCGATCCCCCACGGTTCGCTGCCGGCGGTCGGGATGGGGAAGTCGACCGCGGCGCCGCCGGTCGTCATGCGGCCGATCTTGGTGACGCTGCGCTCGGTGAACCAGAGGTTGCCGTCGGGGCCGACGGCGATGCCCTGCGGGCCGGCCGCCGCGGTCGGGGTGGAGAAACTGGTGATGACACCCTGCGGGGTGATGCGGCCGATCTTGCTGGAAGCGAACTGGGTGAACCAGAAGTTGCCGTCCGGCCCGAGGACGATGTCCTGCGGGCTGCTGTTCCCGCCGGGGATCAGGACCTGCGTGATCTCGCCATCCAGCGTGATGCGGCCGATGGTGTTGCTCTCCTGTCCGGCGAACCAGCCGCTGCCGTCGGGGCCGACGGCGACGCCGGTCGGCGTGTGGCCGCTGCCGAGCTCGTGCTGGACCAGGCCGCCGTCGGGGCCGATGCGGCCGACGCGATTGCCGCCCGCGTCGGCGAACCAGATGCTGTCGTCGGCGCCATGTGCCAGCCCCGTCGGCGCGCCGTCCGGCAGGTTGAGCGCTCGGTACGCCAGGCTCGCCAGGCGCCCGATCTTGTTGGCCACCGAGTTGGTGAACCACAGGGCGCCGTCGAGGCCGACGGTGAGGTCCAGCGCGCTGTCCGCCTCGCTGGGCAACAGGATCTTCTCGGCCGTGCCGGCGACGTTGAGGCGCGAGATGCCCCCGTCAAACTCGGTGAACCACAGATTGTCCTCCGGGCCGCGCGTGACGATGAACGGGAAGAACGAGGATGAGCTCCCCCCCAGGGTCAGGGCCGGCTCAACCTCGACGAAGGTGCTGAGCGTGCCGTCGGTGGTCAGGCGCCCGACGCCAAACGCGCCGCGGCTGGTGAACCAGAGCGCGCCGTCCGGGCCGGCGGTGATGGTGATCGGCGAGCCGCCGACGTCGAACGGTGTCCGTTGCCCGCCGGTCGAGATGCGCCCGATACCCTCGAAGCTGGTGTACCAGAGCGCATTGTCCGGCCCGCGCGTGATGAACAGCGCCAACTGGTCGAGCACGAACTCGCTCACGGTCCCGCTCGGCGTGATGCGCCCGATGCGCCCGGTGTCCAGCGGGAAGCCGGCCACCGTGCCGCTGGCGATGTCGGCCTCCACCTTTGTGTACCACAGGTTGCCGTCCGGTCCCGCGGCGATGCTCAGCGGCCGGCCAAATTCCGTCGGCAGCGGGAATTCGGTGATCTCACCGGTCGGGGTGATGCGCCCGATGGCGTTGCCGTCGGTCTCGGTGAACCACAGGTTGCCGTCGGGACCCGCCGTGATGAAGGTCGGACGGCTGGGTGGCGTCGGGACGACGAACTCCGTGATCTTGCCGTCGGAGGTCAGACGGCCGATGCGGTCCGCGTCGGGCTCGGTGAACCAGATGTTGCCGAACGGGCCGGTGGTGATGCCATAGGGACGCCCCGTCGGCACATCGAACTGGGTCAGCTCATAGGTCGGAACAATGAGGCCGGCCTGCGCCGGTCCGAGGCTGACCAGCAGTAGACAGACGGCTACCAGCGTGGACGCTGACCTGCCGCGGTGGCCACTGGATCGCGCGCGTGCCGCTGGCATGGTGGTGCATTGCCTCACAATGAACGCCACCACAAGTGACGGAGGGGCGCGCCGGTGGCCTGATTGCGACCATTGAGCACCGCGCGGTGAGAGAAGATATTACGCTACCTGGGCCTTTCCGGTGCGCTGCCCGAACCTGATCCGCCGCGCCACTCGCCGTGGCTCCCTGGGCTCGAAGCGCCCGGCGAGCCACAGGCCGAGTGGCCCGACTAGCCGCAGCCCGCAAATCGTTCAACCACACCCTGGCCGCGGCACTCCCTTGCTCGGCGCCCTCGGGCGGCGAGCACCCGATCGATCCCCAGAGACGTTTGACAGGCGTGGTGGGCCACAACGCCGCCAGAAGCTCGTCTTCTTTGCTTGACAGGTCATTTATCCGCACCTTATCCAGGGTCTGGGAGGGGTGATCGCGAAGGTCCGAGAGGGGGCGTTATAGCAATTCGGCCGTTTATGCCGGCTATCCGCCGGGTGTGGTGTCTCGGGCTGACCGGTGATTCGGCCAACGAGACAGCTTTTCGTTTCGGGTACCATCGGCGGGATCGCCGAGCTCAATGCCGACACGACGCGCGCGCCTCGGCTTCTGGCGCGGCCGCTGGCGCTTGAATGTCTGGGCCAGCCGTCATCAGCTTCCCGCCGTTTCGATTGGACCTCCATTCGGGCCGGCTTTGGCGGGGACCGGACGAGGTTGTAGTCAAACCCAAGGCAATCGCGCTGCTGGCTGGATTGGCGAAGAATCCTCGTCGTCTGCTGTCGAAAGACGAGTTGGTCAACGCGGTGTGGGGGAATACTCACATCAGTGACGATACGTTGCGTAGCACCTTGCGGGAGCTGCGGCGGGCCCTCGGTGAGGATTCCAAACAGCCGAGATACATCGAGACCGTGCACGGGCGCGGCTACCGATTTGTCGCCGTCGTCGAGGTCCCGCTGGCGGAGCAACCGGGTGTGCAGGCGGCGCCACACTCGACCTTGGTCGGCCGTGGGGCCGCCGTCGACGAGTTGCGCGAGTTGTTTCACAAGGCCGACCGCGGGCAGCGCCAGATCTGTTTCATCGTCGGCGAGCCGGGGATCGGCAAGACGACGCTGGTCGACACGGTCGTGGCGGAGCTGCGGGAGACGACCGGCGCGTCGTGTGCCTATGGGCAGTGTGTCAGCGGCTACGACGAACCCTATATGCCGCTGATCGAGGCACTGGCCCGCTTGTGTCGGCAGCCGGGCGGCCGCCGCTGGATCGAGCTGATGGAAGTGCACGCCCCGACTTGGCTGGTCGAGATGCCCGGTGTTCTCGACGCCGCCGAGTCGAGGCGCATCGAAGCGCGCGCGGTGCGCATCAGTCGCGATCGCATGCTGCGCGAGCTGGCGGTCGCGATCGAAGCGATCACGACCAGTCAGGCACTGGTACTGGTGCTCGAGGACCTGCATTGGAGCGACGCGGCGACTCTGGCGGCGATCGATGCTCTCGCTCGTCGGACCGAAATGGCCCGCCTGCTGGTGATCGCAACGCACCGGCCGGTGACTCGTCCTGTGCAGCACGGGGAGGGGGCAAATCTCGCTGCCCTGCGCGGCGAACTGCACTTGCATGAGTTGTGTCGCGACATCGGATTGACTCTGCTCTCGGCACAGGATGTCTCGACTTACCTCGACCGCCGATTTCCGGCCCTCGACGGACTGTCGAGCTTGTCTCAGTTCATCTACCGCCGCAGCGAAGGCAACCCGCTAATGATGGCTGGTCATGTCGAGCAGCTGATTCGCGATCGGATCTTGGTCGATTGCGACAATGTTTGGCGTATCGACGGTGATCTCGACGGCCGGCCGCTTCCGGACGGGGTCCGCCAGATGATCGAGTACCAGATCGACCGGCTCCCAGAGGCTGAACAGCGTGCCCTCGAGGTGGCCAGTGTCGCCGGTGCGCGCTTCAGCACAGAGCTCGTCGGCGGGATCGATGTCGATGCCGGCAACCTGGCGGAGGAACTGACGCGGATTGCGCGTCAGCGTGGCCTGGTCGAGGCGGATGGCGAAGCTCTCTGCTTCGTCCATTCGCTTCACCGGGAAGTGTTTTACGAGCGTTTGTCGGCGCCGCTAAAACGCCAGCTGCACCTGCAATTGGGAAGTCGCTTGGAGTCGATGCACGGCGATGACACTGCGGCGGTGGCGGCGGAGCTTGCGATGCACTACGAACGCGGCGGCGACCGCCTGCGCGCCGGGCGCTACCTGGGCCAGACTGCCGAGATCGCGATCCAGCGCAGCTCACACGAGGATGCGATTGTGCTGGTGCGCCGGGCTCTCGAAGTTCTCGAAGGCGAAGCGCCGGGCGCCGCTCGTGGTCGTCTCGAATTCGAGCTGTGCGCCAGGCTCGGCAATTGCTTGACGATGACCAAGGGCTACGTCGATCCCGAAGTGATAGACGCCTTTCGCCGCGCCTTCGAGCTGGCGCCGGAGATCGAAGAGGATACCCCCGAGTTGATCGCCGTCCTCGCCGGCCTCGCTGGATTCCACGCGGTCCGCGGCGAGCACGGACTGGCTGCCGAGGTGACTCTGCTCCAACTGCAGATAGCGGGGCGAACCGGTGACGTCTACGACGGGCTGATTGCGGCTTTGAGCAGGGCGATCGTGTGTCTCTCGATCGGACAGTACAGCGAAGCGGCGCAGCGCTTTCACGAGTGCCGCGATGCCTACGACCCGGAACGTCACAGTCCCATGGCGAGGTCGGCGGTGACTGATCCTGGGGTGCAGTGCCTCGGCCACGGCAGTCTGGTTCTGGGTGGTATCGGTCGCCTGGACCAGGCGCGCGAGTGGAGTGAGCGGGCGATCGCTCTGGCCGAGCGGCACTCGCACCTGCCGAGTCTCGTTCTGTCGCACTACTATGCGATGACCTTTCAGCAATTCCTGCGCGACGTGGACCGGGCTGAGCAACACGCGCGTCTCTGCTTCGAGCTCGGCATCGAGCACGGTTTCCCATTTTACATTCCGGCGGCGATGGTGGTCGGTGGCTGGGTCAAGGCCTACCGGGGCCGGCCCGATGAGGGAGCTGCCGAGGCGCAGCAGGGAATCGAGATCCTGAAGAGTGCCGGTGCCGTTCTCGGTCAGCCGCTGTTTCTGTCGATGCTCGCCGAGGCCTACGGTCGAGCTGGCGCAATCGAGTCCGGACTGGCCGTCGTCAGCCAGGGGCTGGAAATCGTTGCCGCCACCGGCGAGATCGCCAGCGAGTCGTTTCTCCATTGGGCGCGAGCCGAGCTGCTGACCCAGCGCGCAGGCGGCAGCGGCAGCCCGAAAGAGTTGCGCGAGGCCGAGACGTGTCTCAAGCGCGGCATCGCCGTCGCCCGTCGCTGTGGCGCCAGCATGCAGGTCATCGGTCCTGCCACCAGCCTGGCGCGTTTGCTACTGGCGCGAGGACGCGCCGCCCAAGGCCGCAAGCTGCTCGGCGAATGCATCGGCGCGATCGGCCCTTGCCGCGACGTTCCGGTGCTTCGCCAGGCAAGAGAGCTCCTCGCGACCCTCTGAGTCATTCCATCGGCCGGCTCTGTGCCGCCGTCCGGAATTCCGTGCACGAAAAATGCACGAAAGATGCGCGAAGCGACTCTTTATCCAAAAGGGGCCGCCGCCTAAGGTTCTGTTTCTCGATAGGCGAGTGTTCGGGGACTTCGCCACTTGACGAGTTACAACGGGGGCTGAAATGTGCAATGTCGACTGCTGTCGGCTCGGGCTACGCGCTCGGGCTGGGCTGGAGCGGTCATGAGCGGGCGTACGCTGGTCGTGGCGTTTGCGGCTGCGATCTGCGGCTCCGCTCTAACCCTTGGCGTCCAGCAATGGAGCGCCAGGAGTAGCACCGCGGGTGACTCCGAGGTTGGCGAGATTCTCGCCACGGTCGATGGCCACGCCATCACGCTCGACGATTTCAAAGCGGAGATGGAGCGCCGCGGCGGTGCCGAGAACTTCCAACTGCCGGAAGCG
Source organism: Binatia bacterium (assembly GCA_050735855.1). Taxonomy (GTDB): domain Bacteria; phylum Desulfobacterota; class Binatia; order HRBIN30; family CADEER01; genus JBOHWA01. The sequence continues at coordinate 1,075 of JBOHWA010000654.1, read as the reverse complement.
CGACGCCAGGCGCTCGATGACATGATCGAGCTCGAAGTGTTGGCTGCCAACGCACGGCGTCAAGGCTATCTCGACGAGTACGAGATGCGGCGCCGGGTCAAGAGCGTCGCCGCCAGTCGTTACCGGGAGGAACACCTCGAGCAGCCGCTGCTGTCCGTGGCGGTCGGTGACGACGAGGTGCGAGCGTACTACGAAGCGCACCAGGAGAAGTATGCCATTCCCGCGGCTGCGCATGCAGCTCTGATCTACGTGGGACATCCGCGCACCGTGCCGCAGTCGCGAGTCACAGAGCTCGCCGAGCGCGCCGCGACGATTCGCGGCGAGGCGCTGCAGCAGGACGCTCTGGAGGATTTTGGCCCACTTGCCGCACGTTATTCGGACGACCAGGCGAGTCGCTACCGAGGTGGCGATGTCGGTTGGATCGAGGTCGGGCAGCGCGACAGTCGCTTCGCCAAGGAAGTGATCGACGCGCTATTCGCTCTCGAGAAGCCAGGTGCGTTGAGCGAAGTCGTCGCCACCGAAACCGGCTTTTACGTCATCCGGCTCTTGGCGACGAAAGCGGCGTCGGTGCGGCCCTTGGCGAAGGTCGCGGCCGGGATCCAGCAGGACCTGCTGCGCGAGAAGCGGTCCGAGACCCACGACCGACTGTATGCCGCGGCCGAGAGTGCCGTCTCGATCGATGTCGATGAGCGGCGACTGGCTGCCATCGAAGTTCCGCGGCGCGCCATCGGCAGCCGTCGCGTGCCGCCGCCGCTGCCGGAGGGCTGATGTCGAAGCCAGTGCAGTTTGAGAGGAGAGGAATGTCTCTCGTGAAGATTCGCAACACTCGACTCGTGACCGCATGGGTCGGAACGATCGCCCTGGCGGCGTTGTTGGCTCAGCCCGCTGACGCCAGTCCAAAATGGACGCAGACCTTTGATCTGGTGCCGGGGTGGAATGCGATCTACCTCCACATTCAGCCCGACGAGACCGAACCGTCGCGGGTCTTCGAAAACGTTGATGTGCTGAGCGCCTGGACGCGCGGGGTCGAGCCGAACAGCGTCGACTTCATTTGTCGCGACCAACCGGGCTGTCC
>JBOHWA010000653.1:0-8829 GCA_050735855.1 Binatia bacterium | reverse complement strand
CCGCGCTTGGGCAGGCGGCGTTGCAGCGGCATCTGGCCACCCTCGAAACGCGGGTGGGTGTTGCCGCCCGATCGTGCGCCGCGGCCCTTGTGGCCGCGTCCCGAGGTCTTGCCCAGGCCCGAGCCGGGGCCGCGGCCGAGCCGCTTGCGGGACTTACGCGATCCGGGAGCTGGCGTCAGGTTGCTGAGATCCATGGGTTACGACTCCACCCGCACGAGGTGCGAGATCTTCCGGATCATGCCGAGGGTGGGCGCGTCGCCGCGCACGGTCACCGACCGGCCGCGGCGCGTCAGGCCGAGCCCGCGCAGCGTCTGCCGCTGCCGCTGGGTCTGGCCGATCACGCTGCCGACCATCGTCACCTTGAGCATCTTCGCGTCTGCCATCTCGTCTCTCACGCCGTGAGCTCGGCGACGGTCTTGCCGCGCCGCGCCGCCACCTGTTCGGGCGTCCGCAGCTCCTGCAAGGCCGCAATCGTCGCCTTCACCATGTTGTGCGGATTGTGCGAGCCCAGGCACTTGGTGAGCACGTTGCGCACCCCCGCGAGCTCGACCACGGCGCGCACGCCGCCGCCGGCGATCACACCGGTGCCGTCGCTGGCCGGACGCAGCAGTACGTGGCCAGCGCCGTAGTAGCCGTGGACATCGAACGGGATCGTCCCGTTGATCAGCGGCACGGTGACCAGCGACTTCTTCGCCGCCTCGATCGCCTTGCGGATCGCCTCCGGCACTTCCTTCGCCTTGCCGAGGCCGAAGCCGACGCGACCGTTGAAGTCACCGACCACGACCAGGGCGCCGAAGCTGAAGCGCCGGCCGCCCTTCACGACCTTGGCGACCCGGTTGATGTGCACAACCTTCTCTTTGAACTCGACACCTTGAATCTCGATGCGCTCTCGCCCGCGTCCAATCGCCATATCCGCCTCCTAGAACTTCAGGCCGGCGGCGCGCGCGCCTTCGGCGACTTCCTTGACGCGGCCGTGGTACAGGAACCCGTTGCGGTCGAAGACGACCTCGGAGATGTTGCGTTCCTGGCAGAGCTGGGCGATGCGCTCGCCGACCTTGCGAGCCGCGGCCTTGTTGCCGGTGGCCGCACCTTCGACCGCCATGGTGGACGCCGCCACCAGCGTCTGCCCGGTCTCGTCCGAGATCACCTGCGCATACGTGTGACGGTTGCTACGGAACACGCACAGGCGCGGCCGGTGCGCGGTGCCACGCACGCGCCGGCGCACACGCGCCTGACGGCGTTCGCGCCCGACGACTTTCTGAGACGTTGCCATGGTCGCTATCTCCCGCCAGCGCCGGCCGCTTTGCCGGCTTTGCGGCGAATCTTCTCGCCCGCGTATTTGATGCCCTTGCCCTTGTATGGCTCGGGGGGCCGCAGACCGCGAATCTGTGAGGCCACTTCGCCGAGCATCTGCCGGTTGTTGCCCTCGAGCGTGACGACGGTCTGCTTGTCGACCTTCGCCTCGACGCCCGGTGGCAGTTGGTAGACGATCGGGTGCGAGTAGCCGAGGCTCAGATGGACCGCCTTGCCCTTCACCTCGGCACGATAGCCGACGCCGACGATCTCCAGCACACGGGTGAAACCGGTACTGACGCCGGTCACGCTGTTGGCGAGCAGATTGCGCGTCAGACCGTGCAGGGCGCGGGCTTCGCGCCCGTCATTGGCGCGCGCCACGGTGACGAGATTGTCCGCCACCGTCACACTCACCAGCGCCGGCAGGGTGTGCTTGTCCTTACCCTTGGGGCCTTCGACCATGACGGTCGAGCCTTCGGGCTTGACGGTCACCCCCTTGGGGATGGGAATGGGAAGTCTGCCAATCCGAGACATCTGATCACCACACGGAGCAGAGAACTTCGCCGCCGACGTGACGCCGGACGGCTTCGCGGTCTACCAGGACGCCGAGCGGCGTCGAGACGATGCTGATCCCCATCCCGCCGCGCACCTTCGGCATCTCTTCGGCACCGACGTAGATGCGCTGGCTCGGACGGCTGACGCGCTTGAGGCCGGTGATCACTGGCCGATGGCCGGCGTCGTAGCGCAACCAGACGCGCAGATCCTTCTTGCCCTTGCCGATGTCCACCACGCTGCACTCGCGCAGGAACCCCTCGGCCGCCATCACGGTGGCGACGCGCTCCTTGATCACCGACCAGGGGCAGTCGATGTACTCCTTGCGCGCCTGGGCGCCGTTGCGCACCCGGGCCAGAAGATCGGCGATGGGATCCGTCATTGACATGAAACGCTCCTCACCAGCTCGCCTTGGTCAACCCGGGAATCATTCCCTTGCGGGCCAGATCGCGCAGGCAGAGGCGGCACATCTTGAAACGGCGGTAGAAGGCACGCGGCCGGCCGCAGAGCGGGCAGCGGTTGTACTGCCGGACTTTGAACTTCGACGGACGCTCCGCCTTGATGCGCAAACAGGTCTTGGCCACAATTCCTCCTACGCCCGAAACGGCATTCCGAGCGCGCGCAGCAGCGCCTTGCCCTCGGCATCGCTGCGGGCGGTGGTGACGATGGACACCGTCAGCCCCCGCACCTTGTCGATCTTGTCGATCTCGATCTCCGGAAAGATGATCTGCTCGCGAATGCCGAGCGAGTAGTTGCCGCGGCCGTCGAAGGCGCGATCGGAGACGCCGCGGAAGTCGCGCACGCGGGGCAGCGCCAGGTTCATCAGACGGTCGAGAAACTCGTACATGCGCGCGCCGCGCAGCGTGACCATGCAGCCAATCGGCATGTTCTCGCGCAGCTTGAAGTTCGCGATCGCCTTCTTCGACTTGGTGACCACCGGCTTCTGCCCGGCGATGGCCGTGATCTCGGCGACCGCCGAGTCCATCACCTTGGCGTTCTGGATCGCTTCGCCCAGGCCCATGTTGAGCACGACCTTCTCCAGCCGCGGCACCTGATTCACGTTGGTGTACCCCAACTCCTTGAACAGGTGGGGGACGACGTCCTTGCGGTATTTCTCTTTCAAGCGTTCCATGGCGTCACCGATCGAGCTGATCGCCGCAGCGCCGGCAAACCCGCACGCTCCGGCCGTCCTCGAGATCGCGCTTGCCCATCCGCACCGGGGCGTTGCACTTGTCGCAGAGGATCATGATGTTGGACAGATGGATGCCGGCTTCCTTTTCGACGATGCCGGACGCAGCCTGCGGACCGCGCGCCTTCTGATGGCGCTTGACCATATTGAGGCGTTCGATCAACGCCCGATCGCTCTCGGGCAGGACACGCAACACCTTGCCCGTCTTGCCGCGCTCGCGGCCGGCGATGACCATCACCGTGTCGTTCTTCTTGATGCGCGCCCGCATGTTCAGCCTCTCAGAGGACCTCGGGAGCGAGCGACAGAATCTTCATGAACTGCTTCGCGCGCAGCTCGCGCGCCACTGGTCCGAAGATACGGGTTCCGACCGGCTCCCGCTGATTGTCGATCAACACCGCCGAATTGCTATCGAACTTGATGTAGGAACCGTCCGCCCGGCCGACTTCCTTTGCCGTGCGCACGATCACCGCCTTCATCACATCGCCCTTCTTCACCTTGGAATTGGGGCTCGCTTCCTTCACCGAGACGACGATGATGTCGCCGAGCGAGGCGTACTTGCGTCGCGAGCCGCCGAGCACCTTGATGCACAGCACCCGTCGCGCCCCCGAATTATCGGCGACGTCGAGAATTGTTTCCGATTGCACCATCGTTCACCGCCTTGACCCGCAGGTCCGGCCCTCCATCCTGCTCAACTCGCCTTGACCACGATCTGACGCACACGCCAGCGCTTGTCCTTGCTGAGCGGCCGCGTCTCGGCAATCAGCACCTGATCGCCGACGCCGCAGCTGTTCTCTTCGTCGTGCACTTTGTACTTGGCGCGGCGCTTGACGTACTTCTTGTACTGCGGATGTTTGACCAGTCGATGAACGGCGACCACGATGGTTTTCTCCATCTTGGCGCTGACCACGACACCTTCTCGCGTTTTTACTCGTCCGCGCATTCGCTCAACCTATCCGCGCTTTGCCGCGCGCGCCCGCTCGCCCTGGATGGTCAGGATGCGCGCGATGTCGCGCCGCGCATGCAGGAGGGCCGCGGGGCTCTCCAATTGTTTCGTCCCGCGGCGCAGGCGAAAGCGGAACACCGATTCGCGCAGCTCGCGCTCGCGCACTTCGAGCTCCTGGTCGCTCAGGTCGCGCACGTCTTTAGTTCGCATGACTGGACCCCGGGCGCTGCAGGAACTGCGTGGCAATCGACAACTTGTGGGACGCGAGGCGCATGGCTTCCTTGGCCACCTCTTGCGTCACGCCTTCCATCTCGAAGATGATGCGGCCCGGCTTGATCACCGCGACCCAGGTTTCGGGATTCCCCTTACCTTTGCCCATGCGGGTTTCCGCCGGCTTCTTGCTGAGCGGCTTGTCCGGGAACACACGGATCCAGACGCGACCACCGCGCTTGATGTGACGCGTGAGCGCGATACGGGCCGCTTCCAGCTGCCGCGCCGTCATCCAGCCGCGGTCGATCGCCTGCAGACCGAAATCGCCGAATGCCAGGGTGACGCCGCGCGACGCGGTGCCGCGCCGTCGCCCCTTCTGGCACTTGCGGTATCTGACTTTCTTGGGTGAGAGCATGATCTAGATCCGTCGGCTCAGAGGCCGAGCGCCGTCTTCTGCGGATCCTCTTCGCTGCGACTGAGGATCTCGCCGCGGAAGATCCACACCTTGACGCCGATGACACCGTAGGTGGTCTTCGCTTCCGCCAGCCCGTAGCTGATGTCCGCCCGCAGGGTGTGCAACGGCACGCGCCCCTCGCGATACCATTCCGACCGCGCGATCTCGGCGCCGCCGATACGACCGGCGCAGTGCACCTTGATGCCCTGCGCGCCCATACGCATCCCGCGGCTGACCGCTTCCTTCATCGCGCGGCGGAAGGCGACGCGGCGCTCGAGCTGCAGCGCGACGTTCTCGGCGACGAGCTGCGCATCGAGGTCCGGCCGCCGCACCTCGTGGATGTTGATGAACGTTTCCTTGTTCGTCAGCTTGGCGAGCTCGCTCTTCAGCTTCTCGATCTCGGCGCCCTTCTTGCCGATCACGATGCCGGGGCGGGCGGTGTAGATGTTGATCTTCGCCTTGTTCGCCGCGCGCTCGATCTCCACCTTGGAGATACCCGCGTGGTACAGGCGCTCCTTGAGGAACTTGCGCAGCTTGAGGTCTTCGTGCAGCAGATCGGCGTAGTCGCGCCGCGCGAACCACTTCGAATCGCTCCATTCAATGACGCCGAGGCGAAAGCCTCGCGGATGTACTTTCTGTCCCATCGCGACTCCTACCGGTTCCGTTCGTCGACCACGACGGTCACGTGCGACGTCCGCTTGCGCAGCGACGTCGCCCGTCCGTGGGCGCGCGGGAGAAAGCGCTTGGCGACCGGTCCACCGTCCACCATGATGCGCTTGACGTAGAGCTGGTCGACATCGACCCGCTGCGTATTCTCGGCATTGGCCACCGCCGACTTGAGCGCCTTCACCAGCAGCGGCGCGGCCTTCTTGGGCAGGTGCTGCAGGAGACCGATCGCCTCCCCAACGCCCTTGCCGCGCACCAGGTCGGCGACCAGGCGCACCTTCTGCGGCGACATACGCAGATGACGACTTACGACACGAGCTTCCATCCCTACCCCCTCGGCGCCCCGCCGCCCTTGACTTCCGCCTTGCGGTCGCCCGAGTGGCCGTGAAACGTCCGGGTGGGCGAGAACTCGCCGAGCTTGTGGCCGACCATGTTCTCCGACACGTACACCGGGATGAACTTGCGCCCGTTGTGGACGGCAAAGGTATGACCGACCATCTCGGGCGTGATCGTCGAGCGGCGCGACCACGTGCGCACGATGCGCTTCTCACCCGAGGTGTTCAGCGCTTCGACTTTCTTGACCAGATGACCGTCGATGAACGGTCCCTTTTTGATTGAGCGTGCCACGGTTGCTCCTCTTACCCGCGCCGCTTGACGATGAAACGGTCGGTGCTCGGGTTGTGGCGGGTGCGGTAGCCCTTGGCCGGCTGGCCCCAGGGGGATTGCGGATGGTTGCCCTTCGACTTGCCCTCGCCACCACCGTGCGGGTGATCGACGGGGTTCATCGCGACACCGCGCACAGTCGGGCGCTTGCCGAGCCAGCGGGTGCGACCGGCCTTGCCAATCGAGATGTTGGAATGGTCGACGTTGCCGACCTGGCCGATGGTCGCGCGGCAGGACGCCTGCACGAGCCGCAGCTCGCCCGACGGCAGCTTGAGCAGCGCCATGCTGCCTTCCTTGGCCATCAACTGGATGGCGCTGCCGGCGCTGCGGCCGAGTTGCGCACCGCGACCCGGGCGCATCTCGACGTTGTGCACCGTCGTGCCGAGGGGGATGTTGCTGAGCGGCATCGCGTTGCCCGGCTTGATGTCCGCGCCCGGCCCGGCCACCACGGTCGCCCCGACCCGCAGGCCGACCGGCGCCAGGATGTAGCGCTTCTCGCCGTCGGCATAGTGCAACAGCGCCAGGTTGGCCGAGCGATTGGGATCGTACTCGATCGCCGCGACCTTGGCCGTGATGGTGTCCTTGTTGCGCTTGAAATCGATCAGGCGATACCGCCGCTTGTGACCGCCGCCCCGATGCCGCACCGTCATACGGCCGAGGGCATTGCGGCCACCGGTGCGCTGACGCGGCTCGAGCAGCGAGCGTTCCGGCTCGTCCTTGGTGATCTCGGTGAAGTCGGCAACCGACTGGCCGCGACGCCCGGCGGAGGTCGGCTTGTACTGGCGAATGGGCATGGCCGATTCCTACACGTTCTCGAAGAAGTCGATGCGCTGCCCCTCGGCGAGCGTCACGTAGGCTTTCTTCCACGCCGGCCGGCGGCCGACATGGCGGCCGACGCGGCGCGTCTTGCCGAGGTAGTTGAGGGTGCGCACCTTCTCGACGGTCACCTTGAAGAGCGACTCGATCGCCTGGCGGATCTCTTCCTTGTTCGCCTCGCGTCGGACGCGGAAAACGAACTGGTTGCCGACCTCGCTGACCATGGTGCCCTTCTCGGTGATGAGCGGAGCGGCGATGATGTCGTACAGGCTCTTCACGCCGTGACCCTCCCGCCCAGTGCCGACACCGCCTCGGGGGTCAGCACCAGATGCTGATAGCGCAGGATGTCGTACACATTGGCGCCTTCGACACGCAGCACCTTGACGCGGTACAGATTGCGCGCACCGCGCTCGAGGTTGACGTTCTCCCCCTCGGTGATGATCAGTGCGCTCGTCAAGCCGAGCGTCTCGAGCAACGCGGCCACGTGCTTGGTCTTGCCGGCCTCGATTTCGATGCGGTCGAGCACCACGACGTGCCCTTCGCGTACCTTCATCGCCAGCGCCGAACGCAAGGCGCTGCGGCGGGCACTGGCCGGCAGGCGGTACGAATAGTCGCGCGGTTGCGGACCAAACACCGTCGCACCACCCACCCAGATCGGCGAGCGGCTGCTGCCGGCGCGGGCGCGGCCGGTGCCCTTCTGACGCCACGGCTTCTTGCCACCACCGCTGACGAAGGCCCGCGTCTTGGTGGAGTGCGTCCCGGCCCGCCGATTGGCGCGCTGCATGTTGACGATCTCGTAGAGCAGGTGCTTGCGGACCGGACCGTCGAAGGCGCCTTCCGGCAGCGTGATCTCGCCGGCCGGCTGCTTGGCCTGATTGACGACCGGCAGAGTGGTGGGATCAGCCATGTTTCTTCGCCTTCACCGCCGGTCGCACCACGACGATGCCGCCGGTTGCTCCCGGGACCGCGCCGCGCACCAGAATCAGATTCTCCTGGGCCCGGACGGCGACCACTTCGATGTTCTGGGTGGTGATGTTGTCAGTACCGAGATGGCCGGCCATGCGCTTGTTCTTGAACACGCGGCCAGGAAAAGAGCGGTTGCCGATCGAGCCGCCGTGGCGGAAGTACTCGTGCGTGCCGTGGCTGCCCGGAAAGCCGGCGAAGCCGTGTCGCTTGATGACACCGGCAAAGCCGCGCCCCTTGGTCGTGCCGGTGATGTCGACCTTGTCGCCCTGCTTGAACAACGTATCGACGACGATCTCGTCACCCGGCGACAGCGCGGCGGCGTCGGGTCCGAGGCGGAACTCTCGCAGTTCCTGGAAGACCCCTTTGCCCGCCTTGACGCAGTGCTCGCGGTACGCCTTGGTGGCGCGCTGCGGCTTCTTGCTGCCAAAGCCGACCTGCACCGCGGCGTAGCCGTCGGTGGCGGCGGTCTTCGTCTGCACAACCGTGCACGGCCCGGTCAGAATCACCGTGACCGGCACGAGCTCGCCGGCGCCGGTGTAGACCTGGGTCATGCCCAGCTTCTTGCCGATCAGTCCAAGGGCCATTGCGTTCTCTCGTCCTCTGCTCAGACCAACCGCAGCTACTGCAGCTTGATCTCGACGTCGACACCCGCGGCGAGGTCGAGCTTCCCGAGCGCATCGATGGTCTGCTGCGTCGGGTCGAGAATATCGAGCAACCGCTTGTGCGTGCGGATCTCGAACTGCTCGCGCGACTTCTTGTCGACGTGCGGCGAGCGGTTGACAGTGAAGCGTTCGATGCGGGTCGGCAGCGGGATCGGACCGGCGACCCGCCCACCGGTGCGGCGGACCGTCTCGACGATCTCGCGCACCGACTGATCGAGCAGGCGGTGGTCGTAGGCCTTCAGGCGTATACGGATCTTGTCGTTCATCGCGCGTCAGTCAGCGTTCAGTTAGGCGATGATCTTGGCGACGACGCCGGCACCGACGGTGCGGCCGCCCTCGCGAATGGCGAAGCGCAGGCCCTCTTCCATCGCGATCGGCATGATCAACTCCACCACCAGCTTCACATTGTCCCCCG
>JBOHWA010000652.1:0-8584 GCA_050735855.1 Binatia bacterium | reverse complement strand
GCCTGCGGCGGAGGTGCCGGGCGGCCTGCCGCCGCCGAACGCCACGAGCGCGGCGGTCGCCGCGCCCGAGGTCGGCCTCATCGTCAGGTTCAACGGCGACCGCGGGCGCTGGGAGGACGAGCTGGGTCGGAACTTCACCAACGCCATCCGCTTCAGCCTGCCCGACCGCGACGTCTTCCGCCTCGACGCCCTGGCCGATCCGCCGCGCGAAGTCGCGGCCTTCGCGCACGTCGGCACGGTGCTGTTCAACATGATCGTCGACCCGTCGACCGGGACGCTGTACGTGAGCAACACCGAGGCGCGCAACGAGGTGCGTTTCGAAGGGCACGGCGCCGGCCGCACGACGCTGCGCGGCCACCTGCATGAGTCGCGCATCACGCTGATCGACGGCGACGCCGTCGTCTCCCGCCATCTCAATAAGCACATCACCGCGCTGCCCGAGGGCTACCACACCGCCCCGATGCCGGCGGCGGTCGAGGCGGCGAGCCTGGCCACGCCGGTCGATATGGCGCTGGCGAGCGACGGCACCCTCTATGTGGCGGCCTTCGGCTCGAGCAAGGTGGCGGTGTATGCGACGGCGGAGCTGGCGGCCGACACGTTCGTGCCCGAGGCGGTGCGCCACATCGAGGTGAGCGGCGGCGGGCCGGCGGGCCTGGCGCTCGACGAAGCGCACCAGCGCCTCTACGTGCTGACCCGCTTCGACAACGCGGTGAAGGTGATCGACACCGCGACCGGCGCCGAGCTCGCGCAACACCGATTGCACAATCCCGAGCCGCAGCGCGTGGTGGCGGGGCGGCCGTTCCTCTACGACGCGCGCGCCACGTCGAGCAACGGCGAGGCGTCGTGCGCCACCTGCCACGTCTTCGGCGACGTCGACAGCCTGGCCTGGGATCTCGGCAACCCGGACGGCGACGTGGTGCCGATGTTCAACCCGCTCGGACCGACCGGCTTGCGTCCGCCGTTCCATCCGATGAAGGGCCCGATGACGAGCCAGACGCTGCGCGGCATGCGCCACCAGGGCCCGATGCACTGGCGCGGCGATCGCACCGGCTCGCAGTTCGTCGGCGATCCGCGCGCCTACGACACCGACCTCGCCTTCAAGGCCTTCAACGCCGCCTTCGACGAGTTGCTCGGGCGCGACGAGGGCGAGTTGTCGGACGAGGACATGCAGGCGTTCACCGACTTCGCGCTGGAGATCCAGCCGCCGCCCAATCCGGTGCGCAGTCTCGACAACCAGCTCACGGCGGCACAGGCCAGCGGGCGCCAGCTGTTCCTCAACCGCGACGCCATCACCGATTCGGCAGCGCACTGCGCCGGCTGCCACACCCTCGACGCGCGGGACGGGCAGTTCGGCACGCTGGGCCAGACGACGTTCGACGACCAGCCGCAGCAGTTCAAGGTGCCGCAGCTCAAGAACGCCTACCAGAAGATCGGCATGTTCGGCATGCCGAGCGTGCACGTCGCACAGGTCCGTCCCGAGGACGCGGCCTTCCAGGGCGAGCAGATTCGCGGCTTCGGTTTTCTGCACGACGGCAGCGTCGCCACCGTCTTCGACTTCCTGCGCGGTTCCATCTTCCGCCTCGACGATACGCAGCGCGATGGGCTGGAGGAGTTCGTCCTCGCCTTCGATACCACCTTCGCGCCGATCGTCGGCCAGCAGATCACGCTGACCGCCGACAACGGCGCGGTGGCCGGGCCGCGCATCGACCTGATGATTGCCCGCGCTCGCTCCAACTTCGCCCTGATCGATCAGCCGGGGGCCAGGGAATGCGACCTCGTCGCCCGCGCGCTGGTCGGCGGGCAGGCGCGCGGCTTCCTGCTGGACGCGGTGAGCGGCGAGTACCGCAGCGACCGCGAGAGCGAAGCCACGATCAGCGACACGCAGCTGCGCGCCCTGGCCGCGGGCCCCGGCGCGACGGTGACGTACACCTGTGCACCCCCCGGCGAGGGGATCCGCGTCGGGCTCGATCGCGACAGCGACGAGCTGTTCGACCGCGACGAGATCGATCTGGGCAGCGATCCGGCCGATCCGCGCGACCCGGGCCGCGCGACCCGCACGCCGAGCCCGACGTCGACCGCGACACCGATCCGCACCAACACGCCGACCTTCAGCCCCTTCGTCGCGGGCGACATGAACTGCGACGGCCTCCTCGACGAGGCGGATCCGCCGGCCGCCGCCGAGACGATCTTCAATCTGCGCCTGCGCCCGCGCTGCGACACCGACTGCAACACCGACGGCGAGATCACGGCGGCCGACGTCACCTGCGTCGAAGCGCTGCTGATCGCCTTGCCGCGCTGAACGGCGCCGGCCCACGCCGCAGAAGAGCGGGCGGGCCGCCCGCGCTCCCAGCGAGGAGCGTTGTGCTCATGGAGCGGCTTTCTCGCCCGGTTGGCGAGCTGGGATCGCGCGCCACTTGTGGTTGGTGACCGCCCCGCTGGGAGCGCGGGCGGCCCGCCCGCTCTTCGGCGGGGTAGGGGGGCATCGCGCTGCCATTGCGACAGCGCCGGGGCGGCAGTACCGTCGCAGCGTGCGAGCATGGGCGACGGTGACCGCGGCGATCCTGGCCCTGGCGAGCCAGGCGCAGGCGCATCTCGGTCTCGAGTACCCCGTCTCGCGCTATGGCGATCTGGTGCTCAAAGAGGGTCCCTGCGGGCAGGCGGGTGGAACCCGCAGCACCAACGTCACCACCCTGGAGGCGGGGGCGGAGATCGAGGTGGTGTGGGACGAGTACGTCGACCATCCCGGTCACTTCCGCATCGCCTTCGATGCCGATGGCGACGACGACTTCGCCGATCCGGTCTGCCTGAGCGGCTGCACGACGCGCACGCCGGAGATCGAGCTCTACGGCGACGCGACCGTGCTCCTGGACGGCATCGCCGACACGCTGGGCGGGCAGGGGAGCGCGCGGGTGACGTTGCCCGACATCGCGTGCGAGCGCTGCACCCTGCAGGTCATCCAGGTGATGTACGACAAGCCGCCCTACGTCACCCCGGGCAACGACCTCTACTATCAGTGCGCCGATCTCATCCTGCAGCGCCCCACCCCCGCCGCGTGCGCGGGCGACTGCGACGGCGATGGGCGCGTCTCGATCGCCGAGCTCATCGACGCCCTCGGCATCGCGCTCGGCGGCCGGAGGCTGAGCGAATGCCCGGCCGCCGATTCCGATGGCGACCAACGCGTCGCCGTCGGCGACCTGGTGCGCGCCGTCGCCTCGAGCCTCAACGGCTGCCCGCCCTGAGCGCGGCGGCATGGCTTTGCCCAGGAAGGCAGAGGGCAACGACGGATTACGCAGATCAGACGGATGTCTGAGCCCTACGCCGTGAAATCCGCTCAATCCGCGCCATCCGTTGTTGGTTTTCTGCAGTTCTTAGGCGAAGGCCGGCGGCATGGGCGGGCGCCCTAGGACACTTCCTCCGCTGCGCGGCATCTGATCGGCCGTGGCGTCCGTGTTATCTTCGAGCCCATGGACGCGAAAGGCATGACGATGCGCAACACTGCATACCCCACGGCCGCCTTGGCGATCTGCCTGGCGCTGGCCACCAGCCTGGCCGCCGCACCTGCGACGATGCGCGCGGCCGATCCGCCCGCCACCGCCACAGCGGTGTTCGCCGGCGGGTGTTTCTGGTGCATGGAGCCGCCCTTCGAAAGCCTGCCGGGGGTGGTTTCCACCACCGTCGGCTACACCGGCGGGACGAAGGTGAACCCCACCTACGAGGAGGTCTCCGCCGGCGGCACCGGCCACGCCGAGGCCATCCAGATCGTCTACGACCCGGGCCGCATCACCTACGAGAAGTTACTTGAAGTCTTCTGGCGTAACATCGACCCGCTCACGGCCGACGCGCAGTTCTGTGACCACGGGTCGCAGTACCGCAGCGCGATCTTCGTCGCCGACGACACGCAGCGCCGCCTGGCGCAGGCGTCGAAGGACGAGCTGAGCGCCTCGGGCCGTTTCGATCGCCCCATCGTCACCCAGATCGTCCCGGCGGCGACCTTCTACCCAGCTGAGGAATACCATCAGAAGTACCACTCCAAGAACCCGGTTCGATACAAGTACTACCGCTGGAACTGCGGGCGCGATCAGCGCCTCGAGCAACTCTGGGGCACGGCGGCGCCCAAGGGCGCGGCGGCGACGGGCGGCAAGCGGTGGGATGCGGCGGCGTTCAAGAAGCCGGACGACAAGACACTGCGCCGGTCGCTCACCGAGACGCAGTACGGCGTCACCCAGGAGGACGGCACCGAGCGCGCCTTCCACAACGAGTACTGGGACAACAAGCAGGCCGGGATCTACGTCGACGTGGTCTCCGGCGAGCCGCTCTTCAGCTCGCTCAACAAGTACGATTCCGGCACCGGCTGGCCGAGCTTCACCAAGCCCCTGGCGGCGGGCAGCGTGCGCGAGAAGGCGCAGGCGGGGCTGTTCGGGGTCAACACCGAGATCCGCTCGACCTACGCCGACTCGCACCTCGGCCACGTCTTCGACGATGGCCCGGCGCCGACCGGCAAGCGCTACTGCATGAACTCGGCGTCGCTGCGCTTCATCCCGGTCGACCAGCTGGCGGCGGAGGGGTACGGCGAGTACCTGGTGCTGTTCGAGACACCGCCGGCCAAGTAGGGCGCCCGCCGGCCGCCGGCCGTCACCCGACGCCGGTGGCGTGGGCAACCCCGCACCGGCACTTCGTCGGGCCTGGGGCGACGATTCTGGTTGCGTCTTGCGCCGGGTTCTGGATTCAGTCGGCTTGGGGACGTTGCTGCATCGAGCGCTCCGCGCGCGGGGCGGGGCTGGGGTCAGGGCAGTCGGCGGGGGACGCCGGCTGGGCGTGCAACGCGCGGGCGGATTCCGCGCCGCTCGCGTCGACTGGCGATGCGGCCGCGTCCGAAGTGACAGAGGGGGGCAGGCGCCCGCGCCAGTGCGGGCGGCCGGCCGTGTCGGTCAGAAGGACGGAGGGGACATGCGTGCACGGAGTCTTGGCGCAGCGCTGGCTGCGGTGGCGACGAGTCTGGCCTTGCTGCTCGCTGGCGCGACACCCGCCGCGGCGGCGGTCTCGCTGGGCGGCTGGATGGCGCACAGCCCGGACGACATCAGCGGCTTCACGACCATGACCGGCAACGACAACACCGCCAGCGTGCCGCTGCCCTTCACCTTCACGGTCGAGGGCACGAACTATACGACGGTGGTGCTGTCGACCAACGGCTGGATCGAGTTCGGCAGCAACACGTCGGGCAACAGCGATCCGACCAACGACTGCCTGCCGACCAGCGCCCACACCAACCCGTTCTTCGCCGCCTACTGGGATGATCTGAATCCCTTCGGCACCAGCGTGCGCTACGGCACCGTCGGCAGCAGCCCGAACCGCGTCTTTATCGCCGACTACGAAGTCGACCTGGCGGTCGGCGAGGGCGCCGACGACCTGCGCTTCCAGATCCAGCTGCACGAGGGCTCGAACACCATCACGGTGCGCTACCGCGACTCGCAGGGCAACGCCAACGGGCAGGGCGCCACCATCGGCTACCAGGGCGCCGGCGGCGGCGCCGCCGCCAGCGTGCAGCCGCTGGTCTGCAACGGCAAGATCCTCGACGACAACCGGCCCGATGAAGGCTGGTCGGCCGACGTCGGTCGCCCCGGGCAGGTCACCCTCGCAGCCATGGTGGCGCACAGCCCCGACGACATCAGCGGCTTCGGCTCGTTCACCGGCAACGACGCCACCCAGAACGTCACGCTGCCGTTCAGCGTCGCCATCGAGGGCAGCAGCTACACGCTGCTGACGCTGTCGAGCAACGGCTGGATCGAGTTCGGCGGCAACACGGCGGGCAACAGCGATCCGAGCAACGACTGCCTGCCGAGCAACGCCCACACCAACCCGCTGCTGGCGGCGTACTGGGACGACCTCAATCCGTTCGGCAGCACGGTGCGCTACGGCACGGTGGGGAGCAGTCCGAACCGGGTGTTCATCGCCGACTACGAGGTGGATCTGACCTCGGGCTCCGAGGGCAGCGACGACCTGCGCTTCCAGGTCCAGATCCATGAGACCTCAAGCCTGGTCAACGTGCGCTACCGCGACAAACAGTCGGGCGCCAACGGCCAGCAAGCCACGGTCGGTTTCCAGGGGGCCGGCGGCGCCAGCGCACGGGCTTACGGCCTGACCTGCAACGGCAAGATCCTCGACGACAACGACGAGACCAAGGAAGGCTGGTCGGTGCATCCCAAGGCGCAGGCGATGTCGCTGCACGGCGTGATGGCCTTCAGCCCCGACGACATCAACGGCACCAACATCCCCGGCTTGCTGACCTTCAGCGGCGACGACGTCGTGCAGACGGTGACGCTGCCGTTCGCGATGAGCTTCGACGGCGTCAGCTACACGACCGCGGCGCTGTCGACCAACGGCTGGATCGAGTTCGGCGGCAACACCTCGGGCAACAGCGATCCGACCAACGACTGCCTGCCGAGCAGCGCGCACACGAACCCGCTGCTGGCGGCGTTCTGGGACGACATGCAGACGGCCGGCGCCAGCTCGATCGAGTACGGCACGGTCGGCACCAGCCCCAATCGGACGTTCATCGTCGACTATTTCCTCGACACCAAGGTCAGCGGCGACGACGGCGGCGACGACGTCGAGATCCAGGTGCAGATGCACGAGGGCTCGAACGCCATCATCGTGAAGTACCGCAACGCGCAGGCGTTGGCCGACGGCCAGACCGCGACCCTCGGCTTCCAGAGCGCCGGCGGGGCGGCGGCGACGGCAACCGGGGTGACCTGCAACGGCAAGGTGCTCGACGACAACATCAACGACTCGGGCTGGTCGCTGAGCCCGCTGCCGATCTGCGGCAACGGCGTCAACGAGGCGCTCGGCGGCGAGCAGTGCGATCTGGCCGGCGCCAACGGCGCCGGCACCTCGTGCTGCACCGCGGCCTGCGCGCTGCGCGCCGGCGGCAGCAGCTGCCGGGTCGGCGGCGGGGCGCCGTGCGATCTCACGGAAACCTGCACCGGGTCCAGCCCGACGTGTCCGGCCGACGATGCGCCGGGACAGGTGGGCATCACCTGTCGCCTGGGCTCGGGCGACGTCTGCGATACGGACGAGCTCTGCAATGGCGTGCCGGGCGTCGCCTGTCCGGCCGACGTGATCACCGGTGCCGGTACGACCTGCCGCGGCGGCTCGGGCGACATCTGCGATCCGCTCGAGGCCTGCACCGGCGTCGCCGGCGCGCCCTGTCCGGCCAACCTGGTGAACGGCGGCGCGACCGTCTGCCGGCTCGGTTCGGGCGACCAGTGCGACCTGGCCGAGACCTGCTCCGGCCTGCCGCTGGCGCAGTGCCCGCCCGACGATGCCGGGATCAACGTCGGTACGGTCTGCCGCTCGGGCTCGGGCGACGCCTGCGACACCAACGAGCTCTGCACCGGTACGCCGGGCGCGCCGTGCCCGGCCGACGACGCGCCGGCCAAGGCGGGCATCGCGTGTCGCGTCGGCTCGGTGGGCGACTTCTGCGATCTGAACGAAACCTGCACGGGCGCGCCGGGCGCGACCTGTCCACTCGACGACGCGCCGGGCAAGATCAACGTCGTCTGCCGGCCGGGCTCGGGCGACACCTGCGACCCGGACGAGCGCTGCAACGGCATGCCCGGCCAGGGCTGCCCGCCCGACGTCGTCGCCAACCCGACCACGGTCTGCCGCGCCGGCTCGGGTGACAGCTGCGATCCGAGCGAGACCTGCACGGCGATCCCCGGACAGGCCTGTCCGGCGAACGCCGTCACCCCGGCCGGGACCGAGTGCCGGGCCGCCACCGGCACGTGCGACGTGGCCGAACAGTGCAGCGGCACGGCGGGACAGACGTGTCCCGCCGACGGCTTCGCGGCCGCGAATGTCGCCTGCGACGCCGATGGCGATATCTGCTCGCTCGACGCCTGCGACGGCGCCGGCGCCTGCGTCTTCGACAGCGGGCTCGATTGCGAGGACGGCAACGCCTGCACCCAGGACAGCTGCGATCCGATCGACGGCTGCGAGAGCGTCGGGACGCCGGCGCTGACCTGCGCTCCGGCGGCGAAGTCGCTGCTGAAGATCAAGGACGCGACCAGCAACAGCAAGGACGGTGTCCGCTTCCTGTGGAAGGGCGGCCCGTCGCTGGTGCCCGACATGGGCGACCCGACGCAGACGACACGCTACGAGCTGTGCATCTACGACAACCGCGGCGTTCAGATCGCGATGGGCGTGCCGCCCGGTGCCGGGTGGACCGTCGTCGGCCCGATCACCGCGCCGAAGGGCTTCAAGTACCTCGACAGCGCGGCGCAGACGGACGGCATCAAGTTGATCAAGACCAAGGGCTCGAGCCTCGACAAGGCCAAGCTCAAGGTCGCCGGCAAGGGCGACAACCTGCCCGACACCGCCGCGCTGCCGCTCCAGTACCCGGTGACGGCGCAGCTCTACGCCAGCGACGGTATGTGCTGGGAGGCCGAATTCACCCAGGCCGAGACGCGCAAAAACGAGGTCGGCGGCTACATCGGCAAGGCCCCGTGAGGGGAAGGGACTGAGTCCTGAGGGGGCTTTGCCTATTGAGAGCGAAAAGCCGACCACGGATTGCGCGGATTGACGGATT
>JBOHWA010000651.1:0-2079 GCA_050735855.1 Binatia bacterium | reverse complement strand
GGCATCGACCGGCGCCGCCGCCGGCCGCCACGCCAGCCACCCGAGGGCCGACGCCGCGAGGGCGGCTGCGCCGATCAACGCTCTGCGCATCGGTGCACGTTCTACAGGCCGGCGCTCTTTAGCCGATTGGCGTGCGCGCGGAAGATCGAGGTCGGGTTCGACTCGAAGATCGAGACCAGGCCGAAGATCTGGTTCACCTCGTCGAGATGGTTGTGGAAGTAGTTGTCGCGGATGACCGCGCCGAGGTGCGAGCTGCAGCGGCCGACCAGGCCGTCGTTACTCTCGGAGTAGAACAGCGAGGTGAGGCCGAGCGCGCCGTCGGAAATGTCGAGCGCGTTGGTCAGCACGCCCGTGCCGGACCACGAATAGTAGCGGATGCCGCCGACCGTCGACGCACCGCTGCCGCACGCGCTGGCCGGCACGCCCTGCGGATACTGCGCGTTGAACGTCGCCAGCCCGGCGGTGGTGAGCGAATCGAGCGCCGCGACGGCGTTCTGCGGATTGGACGTGCCGGTCAGCAGCCCCAACACGGTGCCGAGCGCGTTGGCGAAATACGCCACGACGGATTCCGTGAACGACCCGCCCTGGATATTGGCGCGCAGGTAATTGGCCAGCGCGGCGCCCTTGTGCGGGCTGCCGACGCTGGTGACCGAGGCGACCAGATCCGGCCGCACCGCGGCGACGTAGCGCACGTCGAGGCCGCCGTGGCTGTGGCCGATCAGGTTGACCTTGGGCTTGCCCGAGATGGCGACGATCTGCTCGATCTGGTCGATCAGCTGCTCGCCGCGCGCCGCGGTCGAGTTGAGCTGGCTCACCTCGGTGACATAGACCGCGGCGCCGCCGTCGCGCAGGGCATCGGGGATGCCGAACCAGTACTCGTACACGCCGAACAACTCGTCGAAGCCGCCCAGCCCGTGGGCCAGCACGATCGGGTACTTCGTCTTGGTGTACGAACAGTTGAAGATGCAGAACGCAGCGGCCGGCCGTGGTGCGATGGCGATGCCGGCGGCCAGCGCGCATGCGACAGCCGCCCAGCGAAGGCGTTGGATCATCGACCCCCCTCTCGTCGCGGCGTGGGCGCGGCCCGTCCGCGCCATTAGCTGAAGCGACGGTCGCCATTAGCACGGGTCCGCCGGCGCAGAAAAGAGCGTTGTGCCGGTTCGAAGCGGTCGAACCTGGGAAGCTAGTTGACAAATAGCACACTCGTGCTAACCGCATGGTCGGGGGATCGTCGAATGGAGGTCGCCCATGCTGCACCACGCCGCCGTGTTGCCCCTGCTGCTGCTCGTCGCCGCGGGCGCGTCGAGCCCGCCCGCCGCGGCGCCGCGCTCAGCTTTCGTCGTCGGGGCGCCGGGCCGTCTGGCCGGCGCCGGCGATCGCCGGCTGCCGCGCCTCCGGCCGCGAGTCGAGTCGTCGGTCTCGGCGTACGCGGACGTCGAGCAAGTCGACGACCCGACCTGGTTGGCGCACGAAGTCGAATCCTACGTGCGCCGTGCGGCAACCTGCACGGCCGTCGGTGCCGACTGGTGCCGTCGCGAGGTGCGCCAGATCGGCGGCGCGGCGGTGATCTTCTTTGCCACCGGCGCCCATGCCGAGGTGGCGTGGGTCGCCGGCGGCAATCGCGCCGTGCGCCTCGGGTGGACGCGGATCGTCAATACGCCGGCCGGGACGATGACCGTCGACGAGCCACCGGCCGATATGATGGATCCGCTGCTCGACGAATTGCCCAGCGATCTCGCTCCCTTCAGTTTCGACGCGGCGCGTGAGCGACTCTGGGCCGCGTCGGAGGTCGATCGCCTCGTCTACTACATCGACCAGGCGGCGGCCGGGCTGCCCGCCCTCGAGGTGCGCGACGAGCGGTGGCACGCCATCGACTTCGTCGCCGGCAATCTTGCCCGCATCGCACGGTTGCGCGCGCCCGGGGTCGAGCGGTCGCGCGACGATGGCGGCGCGCCGCAGTCGTCGCGCGGCCTGCCCGCATCGCTGGCGGAGGAGTTGGAAGCGGTGCGCGCGTGGCGCAGCGGCGCCGGGCCGCAGTCGGCTGTCGCCGCTGCGGTCCCCTGGTGTGCGCTGCTGCCG
>JBOHWA010000650.1:0-4214 GCA_050735855.1 Binatia bacterium | reverse complement strand
GTCCAGACCCGCGCGCTCCACGCCTCGCGCGGCAGCACAGGCAACTCGGCCAGCGCAGCGGTCGTCACCAGCGCATTCAAGCCGCTCGCACCGACAATGACAACCGCGGGGCGGCACTCAGCGCACCGATCTCGTTGCGCACGGGTTGACACGCAGAAGTTCGAATTTACGTTGCTGCCATCAGCGAGACCACACACCGCCCGCCCATGCGGGCCAAGGAGGATATCCATGTTCGTGCAATTGCGTGAACGCCCTGCCCCGTCCGATTTCGGCGGCCTCGAGCGCGATCTCGATCGCATCTTCAGCGGCGCCTTCGGCTTCGATCCAGGCCGCCCCGCCGGGCGCAACGGCTGTGAGGTCACGGCCGACGCCGATGGCGCGACGATCCGCGCCGAGGTCCCCGGCATCGACCCAGCCCAGCTGACGGTGTCGGTCGACGGCCGCGCGCTGACCATCCGCGGCGAGCGCAGCGATCCGACGCGCGGCGACGGCAGCTATCAGCGCCGCGAGCGCCGCGCCGGCGCGGTCGCCCACACGTTGCATCTGTCCGACGACCTCGATGCCACCGCCATCACCGCCGAGTGCGTCAACGGCGTGCTGACCGTGCGCGTCCCCAAGCGCGCCCCGGTCCAGCCGCGACAGATCGAGGTCAAGGTCAGCTAACCCACGCCAATTGAAGGAGGAACCCATGTCCACGCCCGAAACGGCCCAACCCACCCCCGAACAGGTCTACGTCCGCACCCCCGAGGTCGAGATCTTCGAGAACGACGAGGCCCTCTGGGTGTCCGCCGACATGCCCGGCGTCGCGCCGGGGAACGTCGACGTCTCGCTCGACGACGGCACCCTGACCGTCGACGGCCGGGTCGCCGACAGCGACCGCGCCGGCGCCGAACCGAGGACCGCGCGCCACTTCCGCCGCCGCTTCGCGCTGCGCGATCCCAACCGCTTCGACACCGAGCACATCAGCGCCGTGCTGCGCCACGGCGTGCTCGAAGTCCGCCTGCCCAAGGCCGCCCAGGCGCGCCGCCGGCAGATCCCCGTCTCCGTCAACTGACGCCCCCCCGGTGGCCGCTGCAGCCTCCCCCCTGCATGCGGCCGCCGGCCCCCCGCCGTTAACCGGCTGGGGCGCTGTGGTAGAGTCCGCCGCATGGACGCGCTCTACCGCTCCGACAGCGACCCCGCCGACACCGCCGCCTGGCTCGAATCCCTCGATACCGTCCTGCAGAACGAAGGCGGCGCCCGCGCCCGCTACCTGCTCGCCCGCCTGGTCGAGCACGCCCTGCGCAAGGGCGTCGCGCTGCCCTTCACGGCCAACACGCCGTACATCAACACCATCCCGCCCGAGCGCCAGCCGGTCTACCCCGGCGACCGCGGCATCGAGCGCCGCATCCGCAGCCTGATCCGCTGGAACGCCATGGCGATGGTGGTGCGCGCCAACCGCCTGCACGCCGGGCTGGGCGGCCATATCTCGACCTTCGCTTCCTGCGCCACGCTGTTCGAGACCGGCTTCAACCACTTCTTCCACGCCCACCGCGACGGCATCGCCGGCGACCAGATCTACTTCCAGGGCCACGCCTCGCCGGGCGTCTACGCACGCGCGTTCCTGGAAGGGCGCATCAGCGCCGCGCAGCTGCACGCCTTCCGGCGCGAGACAGCCGGCGGCGGCCTCTCCTCGTATCCGCACCCGTGGCTGATGCCCGACTTCTGGGAGTTTCCCACCGTCTCGATGGGCCTCAGCCCGATCGCGTCGATCTACCAGGCGCGCTTCAACCGCTACCTGCGCGATCGCGACCTGCGCGACACCAACGACAGCCATGTCTGGGCCTTCATCGGCGACGGCGAATCCGACGAGCCGGAGACCCTCGGCGCGATCACGCTGGCGGCCCGCGAGCACCTGGACAACCTCATCTGGGTGATCAACTGCAACCTGCAGCGCCTCGACGGTCCGGTGCGCGGCAACGGTAAGATCATCCAGGAGCTCGAGGCGCTGTTCCGCGGCGCCGGCTGGAACGTGATCAAGGTGGTCTGGGGCGACGACTGGGATCCGCTGCTGGCCAAGGACGACGCCGGCCTGCTGGTGCAGCGCATGGGCGAAGTGCTCGACGGCCAGTACCAGAAGTACACCGTGTCGGGCGGCGACTACATCCGCCAACACTTCTTCGGCACGCGGCCGGAGCTGCTGGCGCTGGTCGCCGATCTCACCGACAGCAAGCTGCGCAAGCTGCGGCGCGGCGGCCACGATCCGGAGAAGGTCTATGCGGCCTACAAGGCAGCGGTCGAGCACGTCGGCGCGCCGACCGTCATCCTCGCCAAGACCATCAAGGGCTACGGCCTCGGCGAGGCGGGCGAGGGCCGCAACGTCAGCCATCAGCAGAAGAAGCTGAACGAGAGGGAGCTGCGCGAGTTCCGCGATCGCTTCGGCATCCCGATCGCCGACCGCGAGCTGCTCGAGACGCCCTTCTACCGCCCACCCGACGACAGCGAGGAGATCCAGTACCTGCTCGAACGCCGCCAGCAGCTCGGCGGCTTCGTCCCCACCCGGCGCGTGCATGTGCCGCCGCTCGACCTGTTGCCGCTCGACTGGTTCGCCGAGTTCTTCGCCGCCACCGGCGCGCGCGAGGCGGCGACCACGATGGCCATGGTCCGCCTGCTGCAGCGCCTGATGAACGACCCGGCGATCGGCGATCTGATCGTGCCGATCGTTCCCGACGAAGCGCGCACCTTCGGCATGGACGCGCTGTTCCGCAAGTTCGGCATCTACTCGCACCTCGGCCAACGCTACGAGCCGGCCGATTCGGACGTCGTGCTCTTCTACCGCGAGGCGACCGACGGCCAGTTGCTCGAGGAGGGCATCACCGAAGCCGGCGCCATGGCGTCGTTCCTCGCCGCCGGGACGGCCTACGCCACGCACGCGATCAACACCATCCCCTTCTACTTCTTCTATTCGATGTTCGGCTTTCAGCGCATCGGCGACGCGATCTGGCAGAACGCCGACGCGCGCGGCAAGGGCTTCCTGATCGGCGCCACGGCGGGCCGCACGACGCTGGCCGGCGAAGGGCTGCAGCACCAGGACGGCCACAGCCACGTCCTCGCCAGCACGGTGCCGACCATCCGCGCCTACGACCCGGCCTACGCCTATGAGATCGCCGTCATCGTCCAGGACGGGTTGCGCCGCATGTACGTCGAGCGCGAGGACTGCTTCTACTACCTGACCGTCTACAACGAGATGTACACCATGCCGGCGATGCCCGACGGCGTCGCCGACGGTATCCGGCGCGGTCTCTACAAGCTCTCCGCCGCCGCTGACGCGGACGGCCGGCCGCGCATCCATCTGTTCGGCAGCGGCGCCATCCTGCGCGAGGCGCTGCGCGCCCAGGGGGTATTGGCCGAGCGCGGCGTCGCGGCCGATGTGTGGAGCGTCACCAGCTACAGCGAGCTGCGCCGCGAGGCGCTCGCCTGCGAGCGCTGGAGCTCGCTGCATCCGGATGCACCGCAACGCCAGTCGCACCTCGCCGCCACCCTCGCCGCCGAGCCCTGGCCGATCGTCGCGGCCACCGACTACATGAAGATCGTCGCCGAGCAGGTGGCGCGCTTCACCCCCGCCGGCCTGCAGGCGCTCGGCACCGACGGCTTCGGTCGCAGCGACACCCGCGAGGCGCTGCGCCGGCATTTCGAGGTCGACGCGGCAGCGATCGCGGTGACGGCGCTGCACACGCTGGCGCGGCGCGGCGAGATCGATGTCTCCGTCGTGCGCGCAGCGATCGAGGAACTGGCGATCGACCCGGACCAGATCGACCCGGCGATCGCGTAGGGAATTCGGTAGCGCGGGCCTCCGTGCCCGTCTGGCGCGCGCCCGCGCGCCAGCAGACGCGAGGTCGGACGCTCCGATCGGCTGGACCCCGCGGACGGGATCCAGACGGGCACGGAGGCCCGCGCTACCGGACCGGAGTGGGCGCGCGCGACACTCTGCAGCATTCCGCGCCCGCGCGGCGTCCCTGCCAGTGGGCCGTCCCACCTTGACAGGGGCGCGGCGGCGGGCAGACAGTGGCCGCGCAGGGAGAGCGCATGGAGCGGGTTCAGAGTCTCGTGCTCGCGATAGTCGTCGCCGCGGTGTCGTTCTTCGCCGTGCGGCAGCTGTTCGACTCCGGTGCCGACGAGCACGCGCTGGCCTACGGTGTGCCGTCCGGTGGCGTCGGCGCCGACGCGGCGCGCGA
>JBOHWA010000649.1:0-2914 GCA_050735855.1 Binatia bacterium | reverse complement strand
GATCGTGATCGCGCCGGTCATCAAATACGAGAACACCCCGATGCTGAGGAACAGGTCGTTGAGCAGGTGGAACATCGTCGCCAGGACGAACCCGATCAGGCGCGTGCGGCGGAAGCAGAGCAGGAGGGGGACGCCCGCGTCGAAGAGGATGCCGCCGTAGGCGATGCCGTAGGCGAGCAGCGCCGGCGGAAAGTGCGCCGCGATCGCCGGCACGTCGGGCCCGCGCCGCACGATCTGCGTCAGCATCGGCTCGCCGGCGAGCCAATCGGGGTTGAGCTTGGCGATCGCGCCATAGAAGTAGACGATGAAGAGCTGCGCGCGCAGCAGCCAGACGTTCCAGCGCGGCACCACCGTCGGCATGTCCGGGTGGCGCAGCCGGTCGAGCGAGAAGGCGCGCTGCGGCTGCATCCAGATGAGCAGGAAGGCGAGCAGCCCGATCAGGTAGTAGTGGTTCATGTACACCGACTTCTCGAGCAGGAAGACGTAGGTGTACGCCAGGAACAGGCCGACGATGGCGGCGCGGTAGTACAGGCCGACCGAGACCAGCACCGCCAGCCCGCCGAGCCCGGCGAAGTGCACGTACATCCACTCGCCCGGCCAGGGCCGGACGAAGTCGAAGTACAGATAGGTGAAGTGCCACTTGGGGAGGAGGTAGTACTCGTCGATCCAACCGAAGTGGAAGTAGCGCACCGCGTCCCACGCCACCATGGCGCCGAAGACGATGCGCACGACGCCGAGCGACGCCGCATCCACCGGCACGTACAGCGCCTCCGCCCATCGCCGCAGCCGCGCCTGCATGCGCTGCGGTTAGCCGGCGGGCCCCGATCTGTCCAGCCGCGCGCCGGCTTACAATAGAAGATCGGCGCGCGTATCCTGAGACGGTCGTGTCGCTCGCCCGCCGTCTGCGCCTCCTGCTCGTCCTCCCCGTCCTCATGCTCGCCCGCCCGGCGGCCGCCTGCGTCGGCGACTGCAATCTCGACGGCCAGGTGGCCGTCAACGAGCTGGTGCAGGGCGTGTTCATCGCGCTCGGCGGCGCGGTCGCGGTCTGCCAGCCGTTCGATGCCGACGGCAACGGCGCGGTGGAGATCCCCGAACTGATCGCCGCCGTGCAGGCGGCGCTCGACGGCCTCTGCCCGCCGGATGCGACCGCGACGCCGTCGATCGGCGCGAGCCCGACCTCCAGCCTGCCGCCGACGGCGACCGCGCTGCCGTCGGATACGCCGACACCGACCCCGAGCCCGACCGTCACCGCGGCACCGAACCTGCCGCCGCTGCTGCCAGACGGATTCGTCTACCGCACCCATCCCGGCGAGCCCGTGGCGCTGCCGATCGCCGCCACCGATCCGGAGGGTGGGGCGCTGCGCTGCCGCAGCGAGGGGGCGCTGCCCGCCGGGGCCGGGTTGGACGAGGAGCGCGGCCTGCTCGACTGGACGCCGTCGGCGGAGCAGGTCGGCTCGTACGTCGTGCCGATCGCCTGCAGCGACGATGCGATCCCGCCCGCCGCCGTCAGCGGCACCCTGGCGCTGCGCGTGACGCCGCTCGACCCCTGCAGCGTGCCGAGCTGCGACGCGGCGACCGGCTGCCGCGACGCGTTGGCGCCCCTGCCGCCGAACTGCTGCGCCGGCGTCGCCCCGCTGCGCCTCGCCGAGCCGGCGGTCGGCTGCCCGCAGGGGCGGGTGCTGTTCCTCGGCACCGTGTCCGGCCTCGACACGTTCGGCCGCCTGCAGAACTGCGATACGCTGCGCATCGTCAACCGCGCCCAGTCGAGCGCCGAGATCCGCTTCCACCTGCGCGCCCGCTGCCTGAACACCCTGAACCGGGTCACGGTCAAGGCGCGCATGGTCGCCGCCAGCCGCGTCGTCTTCAATACCGAGGTGACCGCCGTTCCGCCGGTGTTCCTCAACTCCGATGCTGGCGGCTTCGACCGCACCGCCGTCGCCCTGCGCCTACCGGTGCTCGGCCCGCAGCCGTACTTCGATCTGGACAACGCCGAGGCCAACCTGACGGTGACCGTCACCGACAGCGACGGCGTCGCGGTGACCGAATCGCTGCGCGTGCGCCTGTCGCGCACCCCGCCGGCCGACATCCCCGATGTCGAGCCGACCCCGAGCGCGACGCCCTGATCGGCCGCGGTGCAGCGCGGTCACGCCCTTCGACAAGCTCAGGGCGAACGGAAATCTGGAAGCCGTTCGTGCTGAGCTTGTCGAAGCACGGGGCAGGGCTCCTCTACTGCAGGCAGTCCGCGGCGCAGCGGTCCCCGGGCGCAGCGTTGCCGTCGTCGCAGACCTCGCCCGGTTCGACGACGCCGTTGCCGCATACCGACGCCGGGCAGAGGACCATATCCTGGATGTAGAAACGGCCGCCGATGCAGTCGGCGCGCTGCCCCATCAGCGCGAGCAGTTCAGCCGGTGGGCGGCCGTACAGCTGATCGAACATGGCGCCGCAGCGCGCCGTCAGCCGCCCTGCGAGCATCGCGACGGCGCGGCCGAGGCGCGCATCGGCCTGCTCGATCTCGATCGCTCGGTTTGGCGTGACGCGGTCGATCACCGCCAGCTCGTCCATGCACAGACGGCGATTGCGCATGCCGAACTGCAGCAGCCGGGTCGCCGCGTCGGCGGTCGCCGCGACGCACTCGCGCTCGGCCGCGGACAGGTTGGCGCCGCCCAGCCCGGGGCCGAAGACGCCGGAATCGATCGCCTCCACCGACTCGCGGCAGAAGTCGACCAGATCGCTCTGCAGATCGAAACTGATGCTCAGGAACTGCAGCGCGATCGCCTGCCGTTCCGTGCACGCGCCGTCGATGGCATCCAGCGTCCGGCCGCGCACCGCGGCGATCGCCGCCGCCGTCTTCGCCTCGTCGCAGGGGTGCCCGGCCAGCACCGCGGCGCGGCAGGTGCGGCGCAGCGCCCAGGCC
>JBOHWA010000648.1:0-1852 GCA_050735855.1 Binatia bacterium | reverse complement strand
CGCCGGCGGCGCGGCGCAGAACGGGGCGGCCGGGGCGCGGCGGCATCGGCGCGCGGGCGCTCAGCCGCCGAGCTGAGCGCGCAGATCCTTCTTCAGCACCTTGCCCATCTGGTTCTTGGGCAGCGCCTCGACGACGTGGAACGCCTCGGGCTTCTTGAAGCTGGCCAGGCGCTGGCGGCAGAACTCCGTCAGCTCCGCCTGGTCGATGGTCACCCCGGGGCGCGCGACCACCACGGCGACGACGCGCTGGCCCCATTCGACGTCCGGCAGGCCGATGACCGCCACCTCTTCCACGCCGCTGTGCGAGTAGAGCACCGCCTCGACCTCGGCCGGCGAGATGTTCTCGCCGCCGCGGATGATCATGTCGTCCTTGCGCCCGGCAAGGAAGATGTAGCCATCGGCGTCGATCCACCCCATGTCGCGCGTCGGCAGCCAGCCCTCCAGCGACGGCGAGCTGACGCCGCCATCCTGCTGCGCGTAGCCTTTGGTGGTGCGCGGCGTCGACACCCAGAGCTCGCCCACCTCGCCGCTCGGCAGGCTGGCGCCGTCGTCGTCGACCACCTTCACCTCGACATCGGGCAGCGGACGGCCGATCGACACCAGGCGCTTGAGGTTGCGTTCCACCTCCTCCTGGCTGCCGTCGAGGCGATGGTCGTCGGGGCCGAGCACGGTCAGCGTCGAGGTGGTCTCGGTCTGGCCGAAGGCATTGACGAAGCCGACCGTGGGCGGGAACAGCTCGATGGCGCGGCGGATGACCGGAAACGGCATCGCGGCACCGCCGTACGACAGGTTGGTGAGGCTGCTCAGGTCGTAGTCGCCGAAGTGCGGGTGGTCGATGATCTGCTTCATCATCGTCGGCACGACGAAGGCGTGCGTGACGCGCTCGGCGTGCACCGCCTCGAGCCAGGCGGTGGCATCGAACTGCGGCAGCACCACCAACTTCCGGCCGGTGAACAGCGACGTCATGATGTTGGTCGCCCCGGCGATGTGGTAGAGCGGCGCCGACAACAGCGCGACGCCGCGCTCGCTGCCGTCGGCCAGCTCGGTGTTGCCGCAGACGTAGGCGGTGAAGTCGTTGTGCGTCAGCATCACGCCCTTCGGCTGGGAGGTGGTGCCGCTGGTGTACATCAGGATGGTGACGTCGTCGTCGTCGACCGCGGTCTCCTCGAACTCACCCGCCTCCGCCGCGATCAGCTCGTCGAGCAGCGGCATGCCGGCCTGCGGCGCGTCGAGCGCCACGTACGTCCCGACCGTGCCGAGCGCGCCGCGCAACTCGCCGACCACCGGCACGTAGCGACTGCCGACCAGCAGCACTTTGATCGCCGCGGTGTTGATCATGTACTCGAGCTCGGGCGGCTTGGCGCGGTAGTTCAGCGGCACGAACACGGCACCGGTCGCCGCGGCGGCGTAGTACGCCGCGATGTAGTGATGCGAGTTGGTCTGCAACGCGCCGACGCGGTCGCCCGGCTGGACCCCCAACCGGCGCAGCGCGTTGCCGAGCCGGCAGACGTTCTCCCACAGTTGGCCGTAGGTGAAGCGGTGGTTCTGAAAGACCAGGATCTCCTGGTCCGGAAAGATCTGGGCGGGGATGCCGACGAAGTTCGATGTGTTCACGCGCGCTCCGGGGGGACAGGTTGCCGTGCAGTGGAGTTCTCAGGTGGCGGGATGCATCGCGGCCAGACGCCGCTCGAGCGCCAGGCCCTGGGGGAGTGCCAGGTCCAGGCCGTCGGTGAGCGCCCGCTTCAGACGGCGGACCAAATCGAGGTCGAGCTGCGCCACGCCGCGCGCGGCGGCGAGCGCCGCCGCGAACAGGCGGTCGGCGGCGACGACGCGCGCCACCAGGCCGAGGCGG
>JBOHWA010000647.1:0-2213 GCA_050735855.1 Binatia bacterium | reverse complement strand
TCGCTGGCCAAGTTCGGCGAGCGCGAGGTGCCGTCGAGCCTGTTCCGGCGCCCCACCGGCGAGGCCGTGCGCAGCACGATGTGGGATCGCGAGGGCACCATCGAGGAGATTCCGTCGCCGTGGCTGGGCGGCGCGCTCGACGAGTTCTTCGACGGCAAGCTGGCGCCGCTGCTGGAAACCAACCGCGGCTGCCCGTTCACCTGCACCTTCTGCGTCCAGGGCGTGCGCTGGTACACCAAGGTCCACAACTTCGACAGCGCACGGCTGCGCACCGAGATCGACTACATCGGCCGGCGCATCCGCGCCCAGAGCCCGTCGATGGGCTTCCTGCGCATCGCCGACTCGAACTACGGCATGTTCGAGCGCGACATCGAGATCTCCAGCTTCATCGGCGAGGCGCAGGCGAAGTACGGCTGGCCGACGTACATCGACGCCACCACCGGCAAGAACCGCCCCGAGCGCGTCATCCAGTCGCTCGAGCGGGTCAGCGGGGCGATGGTGATCTATCAGGCGGTGCAGTCGCTCGACGAGCACACGCTGCGCAACATCAAGCGCCAGAACATCAGCACCGACGCCTACGCGCAGGTGATGATCCACGTGCGCGGCCGCGGCCTGCGCTCGATGTCGGACCTCATCCTCGGCCTGCCCGGCGAGACGCGCGAGAGCCACCTGCGCTGCATCAACCAACTGATCGACTCGGGCACCGACGAGATGCACCTGTTCCAGGCGATGATGCTGAAGGGCTCGGAGCTGGAGAGCGTCGCCTCGCGCGAACAGTACCGCTTCGACACCCGCTTCCGCGTCCTGCCGAAGAACTACGGCGACTACGGCGGCGACAAGGTGTTCGACGTCGACGAAGTGGTGGTCGCCACCGACACGCTGAGCTTCGACGACTACCTGCACTGCCGCGCCGTCGCGCTCACCTGCGGCATCGTCTGGAACAGCGCCTGCTTCGAGGACGTCGTCGCCAGCGCCGCCAGCTTCGGCGTGCTGCCGTCCGAATGGGTCGCCGCCCTGTGCGACGCGCTGCAGCGCGACCGCGGCGCGGCCGGCGCGTTGCTCGACGCCTTTCTCACCGAGACGCGCGACGAGCTGTTCCCGAGCTACGACGCCTGCGTCGCCTTCTACAGCCTGCCGCACAACTTCGAGCGCCTGCGGCGCGGCGAGATCGGCGACAACCTGATGTACAAGTACCGCGTCCTCGCCGCCTTCCTGCACTGGCCGGCGGTCAGCACGCTGGTGATGGACGCCACCCGCGAGCTCCTGTTGGCGCGCGGCGCGCGCAGCACCATGCCCGACTTCGCACGCCTGTGGAGCGACTTTCATCGCTACGTCCAGCACAAGCGCACGCACGGCACGACGCGCGAGGCGCTGCTCGCCCCGACCCAGCTGACGCTGCGCTACGACGTCGCCGCGTGGATCGCCGCCGGCATGCCGCACGACGTCGCCGACTTCCGTCTGCCACGCCCGCAGCCCTTCGTGTTCGAGCTCGATGCGGAGCCGGCGCGCGAGATCGAGGGACTGCTCGCCACCTGGACGACCGACGTGCGCGGGCTGACCAAGGGGATCACCCGCATGCGTACGACGTCGCTGACGCGCGCCTGCCGCCCGGCCGACTCCCCGGACATCTACGAGCCGGTGGCGGCCGCGGGTTGACCGCGGCCCGGCGTATGGGCTCCGCGGCGCGCCCCGCGGCAGCGGTGGATCTCGACGACGCCACCACCCTGCTGCGAGCGCAGTTTCCGAGCGGCCTGACGCGCGTCCTGTTGGTCAACCCGCCCGACGCCGACAGCGGGCTGTTCCGCGTCGACGCCGCCCAGCGCGGCGTCGTGCCCAACTTCCCGCCCTACGGTCTCGCCGTCCTCGCCCAGCATCTGCGCGCCGTCGGCGTCGAGGTGCGCATCGTCAACCTCAACCACGCGGTGCTGAAGGCCTGCCGCGAGACCCCGGCGGCGGCGTTCGAGTTCGACGCCGTCTGGCAGGGCGCGCTCGACGCCGCGCTCGCCGCGTTCGCGCCCGAGCTGATCGGCGTCACCTGCATGTTCACGATGACGCACGAGTCGCTGCGCCAGGTGTGCACCTGGGCGGCGCGCGGCGGCATCCCGGTCGCCATCGGCGGCGTGCACGTCACCAACGACGTCGAGCGCGTGCTCGACGACATCCCGGCGGCACGCTTCGCCTTCCTGCGCGAGGCCGACCGCGCCGTGCAGCAC
>JBOHWA010000646.1:0-2986 GCA_050735855.1 Binatia bacterium | reverse complement strand
ACGCGCTGCTGCTCGCCGGCGCCTGCGACGGCATCGTCCTGGTCGCCGAAACCGGCGCCACCGCGCGCGCCGCCCTGCGCGCCGCGGCCGACAAGGTCCGCCGCGCCGGCTGCCAGGCGCTCGGCGTCGTCTTGGCGCGCTGCTGAATGTGATCACA
Source organism: Binatia bacterium (assembly GCA_050735855.1). Classification (GTDB taxonomy): domain Bacteria; phylum Desulfobacterota; class Binatia; order HRBIN30; family CADEER01; genus JBOHWA01. The sequence goes on along the minus strand of JBOHWA010000646.1, from coordinate 2,829 downwards.
ACAAGCGCTTCACCGCGGAGACGCGGAGACGCGGAGACGCTCTGCCAGTGCGTGGCAGTCTGTTTCCGGCGCAACCCTCAAGAGAGGCTTGAAGAGTCGGACGCATCACAAGCCGTCGGTCTCCGCACCTCCGCGTCTCCGCGGTGAACATCGTTCTCCGGGAGCTGAGATCACGATTGTCAAGTTGTGGGGAGGGAAACGATGACCTTGCGCCGCCAACTATTGCTCACGCTGCTCGGCGTCACCGATTTGATGTTGGTGCTGGCCTGCTTCGCTGCGGCGGCGGCCCTCAGCGGCGCCGGGTGGGCGTGGGGCGGGCTGCTCGAGCAGTCGCTCAGCCTGCGCGAGCTGCTCTTCGTCGGGCTCTACCTCGTGTATTGGCACATCGCGCTCGCCTCGTCCGGGCTGTACGGCTCCTATCGGCTGTCGACCGCGACGCGCGAGTTGCGCGACCTGGCGGTGGCCGCCGCGCTGGCGGTGGCGCCGCTGCCGCCGCTCGCGGCGCTGCTCGGCTATGCGCAGGTCGACGCGCCCTTCACGTTCGGCTTCTGGGCCCTGACCGTCGTCGCGCTGACCGCCGGCCGGCGCCTGCTGCGCGGTCTCGGCGCGTTGGTGCGGCGGGCCGGGCGCAATCTGCGCGATGTCGTCATCGCCGGCGAAGGGCCGGCAGCGCTGGCCGCCGCCGAGGACCTGGCGCGGCGTTCCGGGCTCGGCTACCGCGTCGTCGCGGTGATCGACGTCGCCGGGCAGGGCGACACGGCGGAAGCGCGGGCGGAGTCGGCGTTGCGGCGCATGGAGAGCGTGCTCGATCGCCAGCCGATCGACGAGGTCTTTCTCGCCTTTCCGCTCGACCGCTCGCAGCCGATGATGGCGCGGCTGGTGTCGCTGTGTGAGGAGCAGGGCACGATCGTGCGCCTGATCGCCGACCTGCGCGTCGCGCCCGGTGCGTGGACGGCGGTCGACACGCTGGTTGGGCATGCGGTCATGACGATCGGCCGCGGGCCGACCGATTCGCTGCTGCTCGGGGCCAAGCGCGCCATCGACGTGCTCGGCGCCTGCGCCGGTCTGCTGGTGCTGGCGCCGGCGCTGGCGGTGATCGCGCTGGCCATCAAGCTCGATTCACGCGGGCCGGTGATCTTCGCCCAGGAGCGTATCGGCCTGAACCGGCGGCGCTTCCGCGCGCTCAAGTTCCGCACCATGGTGCCCGACGCGGAGCAGCTGCAGGCGCAGCTCGAGACGCGCAACGAGGCGCAGGGGCCGGTGTTCAAGATCAAAGCGGATCCGCGCATCACGCGGCTCGGCGGGTGGCTGCGTGCCACCAGCCTCGACGAGTTGCCGCAGCTGGTCAACGTGCTGCGCGGGCAGATGAGTCTGGTCGGTCCGCGCCCGCTGCCGGTGCGCGACGTCGAGCGCATCGACGTGCGCTGGCACAAGCGGCGCTTCAGCGTCAAACCCGGCATCACCTGCCTGTGGCAGATCCGCAGCCGCACGCCGGAGTTCGAGGCCTGGATCCGCTCCGACATGGAGTACATCGACAACTGGTCGCTGGGGCTGGATCTGAAGATCCTGTTCAAGACGGTCCCGGCGGTGTTGTCGCGGCAGAACGCGTACTGACGCCCCGGGTTGGGGCGCCACCTCTCGCACCGCCAGGATCCCATATGACTCGACAGCGTCTACGCATCGCCGCCATCGGCACGCGCGGCATTCCGAGCTCGTACAGCGGCATCGAGCGTGCGGCCGAGAGCCTCTACAGCCTGCTCGCGGCGCGCGGCCATGCGGTGACTGTCTATTGCCGGCCGGAGACGCTGCGGGCCGCGGGGCGCCTCTACCGCGGCGTCAATCTGCGCCGCGCCCCGGCGCTGTCCGGACGCTCGATGGGCACCGTCTCGCACGTCGCCACCAGCATGCTGCATGCGGTCGCCGGCGATCGCTACGACGTCCTCCACCTGCACGCCCTGGCCCCCGGCCTGGTGGCGCCGCTCGCCCGTCTGCGCGGCATCCCCACCGTCGCCACCGTGCAGGGCCTCGATTGGCAGCGGGCGAAATGGCGCGGCCTCGGGGCCACCGTGCTGCGCACCGGCGAGCGCTGGCTGGTGCGCCACGCCGACGCGATCGTCGCCGTGTCGCGCGATCTGGCCGACTACTACCGCGACGTCTATGGCCGCGAGACGGTGCTCATCCCCAACGGTACCGAGCGCTCGGCGTCGGCGCCGCTCGACCACGCCTGGCTGGCCCGCGTCGGCCTCGAGCCGCAGTGCGTTGTCATCGTCGTCGCCCGCCTGGTGCCGGAGAAGCGCATCGAGGATCTGATCGCCGCGTTTGCCCGTCTCGACACGCCTTTCAAGCTCGCCATCGCCGGCGACAGCAGCCACACCGACGACTACGTCGCGCGGCTGCGCGCCGCCGCCGCCGGCGATCCGCGCGTCGTCTTCCTCGGTACGTTGCCGCCGCCACAACTCGACACGCTCTACCGCGCCGCCGCGGTGTATGTGCACCCGTCCGAGCTCGAGGGGATGTCGCTCGCCGTGCTGCAGGCGCTGGAGCTCGGCGTGCCGACGGTGCTGAGCGAGATTCCGGTACACGTCGAGCTGCTCGGCGGCACGGCCGGCTACGATCTCTTCTTCCCGCCACGCGATGTCGGCGCCCTCGCCGACCGCCTGGCGGGCGTGCTCGCCGACCTGCCGCGCTACGCCGACCTCGCGGCGCGCATCCAGGTGCACGTCCGTGACGCCTACGGGTGGGAATCGATCGCCGACCGCACCGAGGCGCTCTACTACGATGTCATCGCGCGGCGCCGGCGCGGGGTAGCTACCCTGGAGGGCGCCGCTC
>JBOHWA010000645.1:0-5386 GCA_050735855.1 Binatia bacterium | reverse complement strand
CGCGAACACGGCGCCGAGGGCCCGGCGCCCTCCAGGGCCGTCTTGGCGTGGGCGTTCCTCATGCTGCTGCCCGCCTTGGCGGGGGCGCAGAGCTATGCGCCGGCGGCGCCCGCGCCGCTGCCGCTCGCCGTCGCCCCGCTGGCCATTAAGGGGCCGTACGACTCGACCATTCGCCTCGAGGTCGCCAACCGCATCCGCGGCGAGTTCGTCGACTGGTTCGCCACGCCACAGGGCGGGCCGACGCCGAACTACCGCTACAACTTCCTCGGCAACAAGTTTCAACTCGGCGTGCGGGTCACCAAGGATCCGTACGAGCTGTTCGTCCAGTTCCAGGACTCGACCCTCGCCAACATCCCCGACAACGGCATCGGCATCGGCTCGATCTACTACGCCAACACGGCGCGCAGCCTGCAGAACGGCACCATCCTGCGCAACGCCTGGATCGGCACCAAGCGGCTGTTCGACCAGCCGATCTCGGGCCGCGCCGGTCGCCTGCTCTACAGCGACGGGCTCGACGCCCAGGCGACGGCGCCAAACCTCAAGTGGATCCAGCTCAACCGACTGTCGCAGCGGCTGATCGGGCCGTTCGACTACACCCACGTCGGGCGCAGCTTCGACGGCGGCCACGTCGGCTACGACACCGAGCTGTTCAACTTCACCGGCTTCGGCTTCGTGCCGACCTACGGCGGGTTCGAGGTCGACGCCAACCGCCAGCTCGACATCACGCTCGGCGGCGGGGCCGTGAACCTGAAGGAATCCACCGTCCTCGGCCCGACCATCGCGCGGCTCTTCTGGTACTACTACGGCGACCACCGCGACGTGCTGTTCCTCGACAACCGGCCGCTCGAGGTGCGCCGGGCGGAGATCGGTGAGCCGGCCGAGATCAGCACCGTCGGCGCGCACATCGTCCGTCTCGAGCCGCTCGGTCCGGGCATCGCCGACGCCATGGCCTACGGCTTCGGCCAGTTCGGCGAGTGGCAGAGCCTGACGCAGCGCGCCTGGGCCTACGGCGTCGAGCTCGGCTATCGCCTGCCCGACGTCTGGGCCAAACCGTGGATGCGCACCGGCATCAACAGCGGCTCGGGCGACACCAACCCCGACGACAACATCCACGGCACCTTCTTCCAGATGCTGCCGACCGCCTGGCTTTACGCGCAGTTCCCCTTCTACAACATGATGAACAACCAGGACGTCTTCGTGCAGTGGATCGCCGACCCGCACCCGATGCTCAACCTGCGGCTCGACCTGCACTGGCTGCGCCTGAACAGCAGCCGCGACTTCTCCTACTTCGGCGGCGGCGCGACCAAGAACGATTTCTTCGGCTACGGCGGCGTCAACGGCCAGGGCCGCTCCGAGCTCGCCTACCTCACCCACCTGATGATGAGCGTGCGGCCGACCGCCTTCCTTACCGTCAACGCCTTCTACGCCCACGCCTTCGGCCAGGGCGTCATCAACGCCGCCTTCGAGGGCCGCGGCGGCAACTACGGCTTCCTCGAAATGTTGCTGGCGTTCTAGCGCACGCCGGCCGTCGCACGACGGCGCGCGACGAACGCGATGCCCACCATCGCCAGCAGCCCGATGCCGAGCCCCCAGCCGCCGGCGGCCGGCGCGGCCTGCGGGCATGGTGCGAGGACCGAGAGGCAGGCGAGGTCGCCCGACACGATCGAGTTCACCTCCGCGTCGGTCATCGCGCACAGCATCGTGCCCGGTGCGGCGTTGGGCGACACGCGCATCTGAATCGTCGAGGTGGAGGTCGCGCCCATGGGCAGGGGGTCGGCCTCCCAGATGGTGATCGCATCGTTGACGACCTGGCAGCCGCCGATGTCGGTCGTGCAGGCGCCGGCCCCGGTCTGGTTGATCAGGAACGGGTCGTTCTCGACCTGCCAGTCGGCCTCGGAGTTCCCGCCGGTGTTCGTCAGTGCCACCGTCATCGTCACCGTTCCGCCCGCACACACGGAAACCGGCGCGAAGGACGTGTTGAGCGTCTGCGCCTCGACGGCGCCGGCCAGACCGATTGCCACCATGCTGAGCGCGATCACGCGCATCCGGATCCCTGCCTCCATGCTGCGCGCGTTCGTACTGGGATCGACCATCTGAGTCAAAGCCATTCGACGCGCGCCCCCGTCCTCGCTGTAGTGCGTGATGAACTTGCCGGTCATGCCGCGCACGGCGACGCCCTCCTCCGGCTCTCCGTCTAGGATCACACACTCAATTCCCTCGCCAGCCGCTCGGCCTGCGCCCTCGCGCCCATCTCGGCGTACAGCCGGCGGGCCGCCTCGATCTCGTGCTGCGCGACGGGCGCGTCACCGCACAGGCGCGCCAGGTGGGCGCGGCATTCGTGCCCCTCGGGCCGCCTGGGTGGACGCGACGACCAGCGGCTCACATCGCATTCGGGCAGCCCATCGCGTCGCTCCTCGGTGCGCTGCGGCGCGGCGCAGGACGCACGGACGCGCGCACCCGCGAGGCTATCGAGTTGATACGCGGGACAACCCATGGGCGCTCACGCCGCCCGCCGTCGCTGCAACGACTCGGCGAGCAGGAGCTTAATGAGCGCCTGGTAGGGCACGTCGCGCGCCGACGCGAAGGCCTTCAATTGATTGAGCAACGCCGACGGGAGTCGGATCGACACCACCTGCGTCGGTGGGACCTTCGGAAGGTCGATGCCGATCTGCTTCAGCGTCAACGGCCTGGCCGCATCGATCATGGTCGAGGTGTCCCGCGTATCGTAGTCCACGATCTCGGTTCGCCGCCGCTTCGCCCCCCTAGGCTTTCGCTTCATAGATTCGCCTCTCCTTGCGTGATGCCGGCCGCGCCGTGATCACCCGAACCTGGCGGCCTCGTCGCGTGAAGCCCACCATCAACACGCGCGCTTCGAGACTCCGACCGTACAGGATGTACCGGGCTTCGCGGGAAGTGGAATGCAGGAGGTCTTCAAAGACCCGATGGCGCGAATCGAAAAAGGCGCTCTCTGCTTCGAGGCGCGACACGCCGTGTTTGTCTTCGTTCTTCTGGACGTTCCATTGGTCCCAGTCGAATACGAGTTCCGCCATCTGACCGTCAGCACACGATGGTACCCAGCGCTGGATGTAGCGTCAACCACTACACATCTTCCTCTTCCTTCGGCCGACGAGCGTCAGAACGGCGCGCCAGGGCGAGCCGGTGCGCAGGCTCAGGGCAGCTACAAGAGATCCACGAACTCCAGCAGTGCCCGCCGGATCTCGTCTCGCAGGGCCTCGGGGACAGAGCCGAGGTCGCGGCGGAACAGGGCGTTGTCCCAGGCGAGCATCTGATCGACCAGGACATCGCTCTCGCGCGCCAGTCCACAGACGCCGGCGGGAATGCGTACCCGCAGCGGGAAGGCATCCTCCTGAACGACCTTCGTCGTCAGTGGCAGCACCACGGTGCTCGGCAATCCGGCTTCACCGAACTCGGTTGGCTGGATGGCCAGGCAGGGCCGCTGCTTGCCCGGCTTTGTCCCGACGCGCGGATCGAGCGCCACAATGTAGACGTGCCAGCGCTTCGGAACGGCGGGCATCAGTCGAGCTTGCGCAGGCGACTGTGCGGGCGAAAGTCTCTGAGCGCAGCACGGCTCTCAGGGGCGACGACCCCCACAACCCGGCGCCATTTCGCCACCCGGTCGGTGCGATCGGCGTCGCGTTCGAGCAGATCGAGTGCCGAGCGTACGACGTCGATCTTGGTACGCGCCTGCAGCCGCTTCTTCAGCGACTCGATCCGGGCGGCGTCGGCATCCTGCAGCATGAGGGGTTTTCCCATCGCCCGATCCTCTCGTAGTTCATCTCTAGATATATCTCCGACTATACCCAGCCTCCCGATCGGGAGCAATGCGCCGCGACCGGCGGCTCTCCCCATCTGCGCCCTCCGCGGCGCTGCGCCTCTGGGTTGAGAATACTCAGCCCCTTCTCCTTTCACGGTCGTTGCCCAGCCGCGTCCGCTCTGGTACCAAACAAACGTTTGCGACCAGGCTGCCCGGCGCCGCCCCAGCCATCAACGACAAGCGAGGATCCCGATGTATCTCGACTACACCCCGGAACAGAAGAAGCTGCGCGACCACCTGCGCGGCTACTTCAGCGAGATGATGACCCCGGCGCTGCGCGCCGAGATCGCCGGCAGCGAGGGCGGCGGCCCGCTCTACCAGGTGGCGCTGCAGAAGATGGGCGCCGACGGCTGGCTCGGCATCGGCTGGCCGACCGAGTACGGCGGCCAGGGGCGCTCGCCGATCGAGCAGTTCATCTTCAGCGACGAGGTGCAGCGCGCCGGCTATCCGCTGCCCTTCCTGACCATCAACTCGGTCGGCAACACGATCATGCAGTTCGGCACCGAAGCGCAGAAGCGCGACTATCTGCCGCGCATCCTGCAGGGCAAGCTGCACGCGGCGATCGGCTATACCGAGCCGGGTTCGGGCACCGATCTCGCCTCGCTCTCCACCAAGGCGGTGCGCGACGGCGACGAGTACGTCATCAACGGCAGCAAGGTCTTCACCAGCCTGGCCGAGTACTCCGACTACATCTGGCTGGCGGCGCGCACCGACCCCGATGCGCCGAAGCACGCCGGCATCTCGATCTTCATGGTCGACACCAAGCTCCCCGGCTTCAAGATCACGCCGATCTGGACCATGGCCGGCATCCGCACCAACACCACCTATTTCGAGGACGTGCGCATCCCCGCCTCGATGCTGGTCGGCGGCGAGAACATGGGCTGGTCGCTGATCGTCAACCAGCTCAACCACGAGCGCATCGCGCTGATGTCGGTCGGCCCGCTCGGCCGCGTGCTGGAGGAGACCCGGCAGTGGGCGCAGGAGACGCGCCTCGCCGACGGCCGCCGCGTCAGCGACCAGTCGTGGGTCCAGCTCAACCTCGCCCGCGTGCGCGCCAAGTGGGAAGGCTTGCGCCTGCTCGCCTGGCGCCAGGCGTGGTGCATGGCCAACGGCGGGGTGAACTTCGCCGACGCCTCGACGGTCAAGGTCTTCGCCAGCGAGTTCTACGTCGAAGCCTACCGCGCCCTGATGGAAGTACTCGGCCAGCGCAGCCTGATCCGCCGCGGCTCCCCCGCCGCCCTGATCGGCGGCCGCGTCGAGCACATGTACCGCACCTCCCTGATCCTCACCTTCGGCGGCGGCACCAACGAAGTGCAGCGCGACATCATCGCGATGGCGGGGCTGCAGATGCCGCGCTCGATTCGCTGACGGACAGGCCGCGGCCGTGACCGTTCACACCGTGTCCCCCAGGAGCTGAAATGGATTTCTCGTTCACCGAAGACCAAGAGGCCCTGCGCCAATTGGCGCACACCATCTTCGCCGACCATCTGACGCACGAGCGGCTGCGGGCGGTGGAGGGCACGCCCGAGTGGTTCGACCGCACGGTGTGGG